>NZ_JBVKCZ010000042.1:0-88816 GCF_055634335.1 Streptomyces sp. NPDC111802
AAACGCCCGGTTACATTCCGAACCCGGAAGCTAAGCCTTACAGCGCCGATGGTACTGCAGGGGGGACCCTGTGGGAGAGTAGGACACCGCCGAACGATTTTTGGAAAAGGCCCACGCCATTTGGCGTGGGCCTTTTTGCGTTTAAGCTCGGGCGTATGAACTACGTGATCCGATCCATCCGTGCGGATGAATGGCCCGCCACGAAGGAGCTGCGGCTCGCGGCGCTTCAGGACCCGGTCGCGCACCTCGCGTTTCTGGAGACCTACGAGGACGCCCTGGCCCAGCCCGACTCCTTCTGGATGGGACGGGCCGCTCGGGCCTGTGAAGGTGCTGACAAGGCGCAGCAGATCATCGCCGAGGCGCCGGGCGGGCGGTGGGTCGGGACGTTGACCGTGCTGATCGAGGAGCCGGGGACGACCGACTGGGCCGGGTATGCGGTGGAGCGGATACAAGGGCATGTCGTCGGTGTGTTCGTGCGGCCCGAGGAGCGGGGCGGTGGGCTGACCGAGGTGCTGTTCGACGCCGGCCTGGAGTGGGCGTGGGGGCGGGGCGCCGAGAGGGTGCGGCTCATCGTGCACGAGGAGAACGGGCGGGCTCAGCGGTTCTACCGACGGATGGGATTCGTGCCGAGCGGTCTTGTGGTGCCGTTGACCGATAAGCCGGAGGAGAAGGAGCTGGAGTTCGTCCTCGAGCGGCCGTAATCGGAAAACGGGCGGGTTCGGTGGGGAACCCGGCCCGCTACACCGGGAGTTCGTCGTGCGGCCAGCGGGAGCGGGCCTGTTCCCGGGACCGGAGCAGGGCCAGGATCGGCATGCCCCGGTCCGCTCCGGTGGCCAGCAGCTCCGGCAACTGGGGAAGCGGAGCCACGGCGGCGACGTCGTCCAGGACGAGCGTCAGTGGTGGGTCGAGGCGACCGGAGGATGACCGTTCGGCCATGCGCCGGCCGCGCTCGACCACGCTTGCGGCGAGGGCCGTCAGGAGTGGCATGGCGCCAGGGTTGGCTCGGGGATCCTCGATGGATTCACCCACCACATAAAGCGTGCCCCCTTCATGGACGAAGGAATCCAAGGTGAGGGCATCGGTTCGGTTTGGAGTGCAGGACTCCCGGATGTTGACCATGGAGAGCGCGGAGAGCGCCCTGGTGGTCAACTCCTGAGCCATGTCGCGGCGTTCGGGGTGGGCCGTGAGGGCCGCTTCGAGTTCGCCGGCCGAGCCCGGGGCCGCCTTGGGGCTGGTACGGAGGATACGTACGGCGTCCTGGATCTGGGTGCCCTGGGACCAGCGGTGGACATGGCGGATGGTGCGGCCGTCGATGGCGGCGGCGTGGAGGTAGCTGCGCAGGAGCGTTTCGGCCGTGTCGCTGACCGCTTGGTCGAGGCGGGAGGTGGGACGGACCGGGGTCAGCAGCGCGCTCGCCCTGGTCGCCGCCGTTTCCTTGTCCTCACAGGCCGTTGTGGGTGACCAGTGGAGGCGGGCCGGGGTGTCGCAGAGGTGGGTGGGGTCGTAGAGGAGGACCGGGCCCAGTTTTCCGCGGGCGTCTTTGGTGTCCTGCCAGACGGCGGGGTTCGACGTGACCACGAGGGTGGGGCCCTCCGCGTCGCGTACTGCCTGGGTGGCGGTTTGCCGGCGGTCTTCCTTGGGGGCTACGAGGATTCCTTCGCGTCTGCCGACCGGTTCGGCGAGCGGAGGGGTGGGGGGCTCGGCAGCGGCCGGCATCGTCGCTTCCTGCGGCTGATATCGACCGTCCCGTGCCTCTGCCGGCTCCGGCTCCGGCTGCGCACCCCGCCAGTCGCCCGTCGGCTCCGACTCCTTCCGTGGCGCCGGTACTTCGGCTCGTACCGGTACCGCGCGTTCCACCGGCGCGGGAAGCGGCTCGGGGTCCGCGGACCCCGGATCTGCCGCACCGTCCGCCTTCCCCGCGCGCCGTCCCGCCCTGACCGCCCGCCACCGTGCCACCGTCCCCAGCACGAACACTGTCAGCACGACGAGGACCATCAGCTGGCCGATGAACAGGCCCCAGAACAGGCCGTAGCCGGACAGCTGCCCGGCCGGGGTCTCCGGCCAGGCTCCCTGGATGTCGTGGGGCTCGGCGATCAGGGAGCGCATCGCGAGCGGTGTGCGGGCGAACGTGACTCCGGTCGGCCAGGTGCCGTGCGTGAACAACGCCGCCAGGCCCGTCGCCGTCCAGACCAGCAGGGTCATGCCGAGGAGGAAGGCGAGTATGCCGATCAGCAGGCCGTCAGGGATGCCTCCCTGGCCGTCCCGGTGTTCCCGGCGGTCCCGGTACTCCTGGCCGCGGTCCGGTCTCACGCTGCCTCCCTACGCCACCGTCGATTCGGAGTCGCCCAGGTGTTGTTCCACGAAGGCCGCGGCCCGCTCCTCCGCCTCCAGCTCGGCGGCGCGCAGGGCGTCGTCGGCCAGGTCGTGGTCGGCGGACGACTCGGTCATCGCGCGGTCGGTGAAGACGAGGGGGCGTTCGGTCTCGGTGATCAGGTGTTTGACGACCTGGACATTGCCGTTGACGTCCCACACCGCGATGCCGGGGGTGAGGCTGGGGATGATCTCCACCGCCCAGCGCGGGAGTCCCAGGACGCGGCCCGTCGCTCTCGCCTCGTCGGCCTTCTGGGCGTAGATCGTCCTGGTCGAGGCCATCTTCAGGATCGCGGCGGCCTCCTTCGCCGCCGCGCCGTCCACGACGTCCGAGAGATGGTGGACCACCGCCACGAACGAGAGACCCAGGCGCCGGCCGAACTTCAGCAGGCGCTGGAAGAGCTGGGCCACGAAGGGGCTGTTGATGATGTGCCAGGCCTCCTCGACCAGGAAGATGCGCTTCTTCCGGTCGGGGCGGATCCAGGTGTGTTCCAGCCATACGCCGACGATCGCCATCAGGATCGGCATGGCGATCGAGTTGCGGTCGATGTGGGACAAATCGAACACAATAAGGGGCGCGTCGAGGTCGATGCCGACCGTCGTGGGGCCGTCGAACATGCCCCTCAGGTCACCGTCGACCAGCCGGTCGAGCACCAGCGCCACGTCCAGGCCCCACGCCCGTACGTCGTCTATGGCGACGTTCATCGCCTCGGCCGACTCCGGCTCGGGGTGCCGTAGCTGCTCGACGATGTCGGTCAGCACCGGCTGGCGTTCGACGACCGTCTCGTTGACGAACGCGTGCGCCACCTTGAGCGCGAAGCCGGACCGCTCGTCCAGGCCGTGCCCGAGAGCGACCTCGATGATGGTCCTCAGCAGCGCGAGCTGGCCCGTGGTCGTGATCGCGGGGTCCAGGGGGTTGAGGCGGATGCCGTGGTCCAGCGCCGCCGTCGGGTCCAGGCGGATCGGAGTTATCCCCAGCTCCTGCGCGATGAGGTTCCACTCGCCGACCCCGTCCTCGCCCTGTGCGTCGAGGACGACGACCTGGCGGTCGCGGAAGCGCAGTTGACGTAGGACATACGTCTTCTCGAGCGCGGACTTGCCGTTTCCGGACTCGCCGAGGACCAGCCAGTGGGGGGCGGGGAGCTGCTGGCCGTAGAGCTGGAAGGGGTCGTAGATGTAGCCCTTTCCGGAGTACACCTCGCGGCCGATGATGACGCCCGAGTCGCCGAGGCCGGGGGCGGCGGTGGGGAGGTAGACCGCCTGGGCCTGGCCCGTGGACGTGCGCACCGGCAGCCGGGTCGTCTCGACCTTCCCGAACAGGAAGGACGTGAAGGCGTCGGTGAGGACGGACAGCGGGTCCCGCATCAGGTCCTACCTCCGAATGCCGGTGGCGAAGGGGAGTGTGTTGACGAATGCCCGGTGGTGCTCGCGGTCGCACCATTCCAGCTTCAGATACGACTTTCCGGCTGACGCCCGGATGGTCCGCTTGTCGCGTGCGAGGGCCTCGGGGGAGCGGGAGGAGACGGTGATGTAGCCGACCAGGTTGACCCCGGCGGCCCCGCTCGCGAGGTCCTCTCCGCGCTGGTCGAGGCGGGTGTGGGCGGCGACGTCGCGCGGGTCGACGGTGCGGTTCATCTTGGCGGCGCGGCTCGCCTCGGCCTCGTCGTTGGTCTTCTCGGTGAGCATGCGCTCGATGGCGACCTCGGTGGGTTCGAGGTCCATCGTGACGGCGACCGTGCGGATGACGTCCGGGGTGTGGACGAGCAGGGGCGCGAGGAAGTTGACGCCCACCGGGGTCATCGGCCACTCCTTCACCCAGGCGGTGGCGTGGCACCAGGGGGCGCGGGTGGAGGACTCCCGGGTCTTCGCCTGGAGGAACGTCGGCTCCATCGCGTCCAGCTCGGCCGGCCAGGCATTGCGCTTCGTCATCGCCTGGATGTGGTCGATCGGGTGGTCCGGGTCGTACATGGAGTGGATGAGGGAGGCCAGCCGGCCCTGCCCCAGGGGCTGGCGGACACGGATGTCCGCCTCCTGGAGGCGCGAGCAGATGTCGGTGAGCTCGCGGGCCATGACCACCGCGAGGCCCGAGTCCCGGTCGGCCTTGCCGCCGTGCGGACGGGCAGCGCGGGCCATCGCGATGGCCTCGGCGGCCAGTTCGCGGGTGTAGTGCATGCAGGCGACGAGGTACGCGCGGTGCTGCTCGCTGCTCGTCGACACCATGGACTGGAGTTGGTCGTACGACTGCTGCAGCCAGGCCGGGGCGCGCTCGTCGCCGCGTACGGCGACGTCCTTGGCGTGTGCGTCCGGGTCGGCGGGCAGGGTGCGCGCGAGCATCTGCAGGCGGGTCACGAAGCCGTCCCCGTTGGCGACGTGCTTCAGCAGGGTGCCGAAGCGGTCGACGAGGGCTTCCTGGTCCTCGGAGTCGCGCAGACCGACGCCGGGACCCTCGATCTCGATCGCGGCGGTGACGGTTCTGCGGTCCGCGTGCAGCAGTACGGCGATCTCGTCGGGCCCGAACGGGGCGGCGAGCCAGGAGATGCGGCCGATGCCGGGCGGGGGCCCGATCTCGATCTCGCGCCCGTCGATGCCGGTGCCGGCCTCCATGACGCCGGAACGGTATGTGGTGCCCTGGCGGAGGGTGCGCTTGTAGCTGCGGTTGATCTCGAACCACTTGTAGAGGGTCCGGTGCTTGTACGGCACGTAGACCGCGGCCAGCGCGACCATCGGGAAGCCCGTCAGCAGCACGATGCGCAGGGACAGGACGGGCACGAGGAGTCCGCACATCATGCCGAGGAACGCGCCCGCGATGATCAGCGCGATCTCGCCGGTCTCGCGGTTGCGTCCGACGATGGCGTTCGGCCGGGCACGGCCGATCAGATATGTACGGCGGGGCGTGACCGGATGGGACACGTGGGACTGCGTCGTCAACGCCCGTCACCTCCTGAACGGTTGCTGTTGCGGGTGTTGCTGGCGTGCGGGGTGTTCACCGGGCTGCTCGAGCGGGGTGCGGGTGCGGCGGTGGGGACGGATCCGCCGCCTGCGTTCGAGGCGCGCGCGCTGTGTGCGGCGACGCCGCCGGAGGCGGGGTTCGAGGGGCGGGGGGAGCTCGACTGGCCTCCGCCGCCGTTGTTGTCGGCGCGGGAGCTGTGTGTCTTGATGCCCTGGGCGACGAGGGTCGCCGGGGAGCTGATGACGGCGGCGGCCTTGCTCTCGGCGCCGCTCATGATGCGGTTGTTGCGGGAGCCGGCGATCTCGTCGCCGAAGCCCGGGACGAAGCGGTAGATCATCGCGCTCGCGAAGATGGCGAGCAGGATGATGGCGAGGCCGGAGACGACCGCCGAGAAGGCGTTCGGGCCGTCGTCGGCGGACAGCGCGCCGGCCAGGCCGAGGACTATCACGATGACCGGCTTCACCAGGATGACGGCGATCATGATGCCGGCCCAGCGGCGGACATGGCCCCAGAGGTTCTTGTCGACCAGGCCGGCGTAGACGACGGTGCCGAGCAGGGCGCCGACGTAGAGCAGGGCGGCGCGGATGACGAGCTCCAGCCAGAGGATGCCGGCGGCGAGGATGCTGACCAGCGAGACGACGATCAGCATGATCGGGCCGCCGCCGATGTCCTCGCCCTTCTCCAGGGCGCCGGCGAAGGTGCCGAAGAAGGTGTCCGTCTGGTCGCCCGTGGTTTTGGCCAGGACGTCTGTGACGCCGTCGGTGGCGGATACGACCGTGTAGAGGATCAGCGGGGTGAACGCGGAGGCGAGCACCGTCAGCCAGAGGAAGCCGATCGCTTCGCTGATGGCCGTGGTGAGGGGGACGCCGCGGACGGCTCGCTTGGCGACGGCCAGCAGCCACAGGAGGAGCGTGAGGATCGTCGACGCCGCGAAGACGACTGCGTACTGCTGGAGGAACTTGGCGTTCGTGAAGTCGACGTTCGCGGTCTCCTTCACCGCCTCGCTGAGCTGCTTGACGGTCCAGGAGGCGGCGTCGGCGCAGCCCTTGGCGAGGGAGGAGAGGGGGTCGAGGGCGGAGGTGGGGTCGGTGAGGGAGCGGCCGCCGCCGGTGCGGCCGGAGCCGCCGTTGTCTTGTTCGCAGTAGTCCTTGGCGGGGCCGACGATGAGGTCGCAGTTGTCACCCGACGGGGTCGGTGACGGGGTGGGTGCGGCGGCGGCACGCGTGGCCAGCAGTACGACCGTGGTCTGTACGGCGGTGAGGGCGGCGGCGACCTTGAGTACGCGGCGCGGGTTATCGGGCATACGTGAACCCTCCGTACTCCTCGACTGCCTTGGCCATCTCGTCGGCGCTGGACGCCTTGGTGTCTCCGGGGACGGGTGCGGGGCCGTCCTTCTGGGAGAAGCTCTCGACCTTCCAGTCGCTGTTTGCCCAGCGAAGCTGGAGCGTCATGGTGAACCAGTCGCTGCTGGCCGGATTGGTCGCGCTCTCCCCGGCCATGCCGAACACGCCGGTGCACCACACCTCGACGGTCGCCGCGGAGGCCGCGTGGCTCGTGACCTTGGTACCGATCGGCACGGTGCGTGAGACGTAGGTGTTGCCTGCCGCCGCGTTGCCGTTCTCGTCCAGGCCGATGCTGCTCAAGAACTCCTTGGAGTACGCCTTGTCGAACTTGGCCGCGAGCTCGGCCTGCTTGTCGGCGACGAAGACCTGCTGGACGATCTCCGCTCGGCGGTCCGGCTGGAGGATGTCGGCCGAGACCAGCGTCACCGCATAATTCGCCGCCGCGCTCTCCGCCCCCTGCTCATCCCGCGCGAACCCCCCGGGAATCCCCGCCGCCTTGCCGTCCACCGGGCGGGTCCCGGTCGCTGCTGTCGTTGAGGATTTCGGCTGGTTTTCGTCGCCGCTCTTGGAACCGGAGTCGTCTCCTCCGCGGTTCGCGAAGGCGATCGCGGCGATGAGGAGGACCACTACGCCGACGACGGTGACCAGGCTCCGGGACGACGAGCGGCCGCCTCGCCGCGCGCCGCCGTATACGTCACCGCTGCTCTCGGGCAGCCGCGTGCGGGTCTGACCGGTGCCTCCGTACCCGCCGGAGGACTCCCGTTCGTCTCCGAGACTCATGCCGCGTACGCCCCCTCGACGTCGGACAGAAACACGTTGGAGTACGACGGTAGCCGTGCTGGTTCCCGCGTGGGCGCGGTGTGGTGACTCGACATCAGGGAAACGCAACCTCAGCCGGTGGGCACGACGGGTGGGTGGGGGACTGGGGGGGACCGGGCGTGCCCGGAGCGGACGGAGGAGAGGGAGGCGGCTAGACCGCCATGCCGTACACGATGGTGAACAGCGTGCCCAGCGAGCCGATGATGAAGACACCCGTCAGGCCGGCGATGATCAGGCCTTTGCCCTGCTCGGCACTGAAGGTGTCGCGCAACGCCGTCGCGCCGATGCGCTGTTTGGCCGCGCCCCAGATGGCGATGCCGAGGCAGAGCAGGATGGCAACGGCCATCACGACCTCGATCATCACCTTCGCCTCGTTGCCCAGGCTGCCGAAGGGGCCCCAGTCCGGAGCGATCCCGCCGATGATGGTGTTGATGTCGCCCTTGTCGGCCGCAAACAGCATGTAAGTCACCGCCCCTGTTGGGTAGTTCCGCAGTCCCCTGCGGTGCGCAGAGGTCAGACCTCATTCTCGCCGACAATGCTGCCGTCGTATGTCGACTTGACGTCATTGATAGGCGGGATTCGTACGAATAGCTCGTACGGTCACTCTGTGTATCACGGCAGGTCACGCCGGGCAATGAGGCCTGAGCGGAACCTGTGGTGTGGTTGCGTCGTTAGCCCTCTTCACGCCGGGGGCCGTTTCTGACGGCCGGTCGGGTGAGTGGTCGTGCCGGTGTTCTGCGGGTGAAGGCTATCTCGGGATGGTGAACGGGCCGTTGCTGGGGCGCTGTCGAACCCGTGGGCGAGCGTGCCGGGCCGTCGGGGGGCGGTGCCCGCTCGAAGGCGGCTTGGTGACGGAGTGTCAGCGGTGCAGGTCCTCGGCGACGTTCGTCGTGATCAGGCGCAGTAGCTGTTTGGCCAGGGCGTCCTGCTGCGGGGTCAGGCCCATCGCGTCGCCGATGGCGAGCGGGACCCTGGTCGCGCGGTCGCGGAGTTCCGCGCCGGCCTCGGTGAGGCGCAGGGCGACCGAGCGCTCGTCGTCGGGGCGGCGTTCACGGCGCAGCAGTCCGGCCGCTTCGAGGCGTTTGAGCAGCGGTGACAGGGTGCTGGATTCCAGCTGGAGTGCGGTGCCCAGGTCGCGTACGGAGATCGCGTCCTGTTCCCAGAGGGTCAGCATGACCAGGTACTGCGGGTAGGTCAGGCCCAGCTCTTCGAGGAGCGGGCGGTAGCGCGCGGTCACGGCGCGGGAGGCGGCGTAGAGCGCGAAGCAGAGCTGGTCGTCGAGGAGGAGGGAGCCTCTCGGGGGCGGCGGTTCGGCGGCTGGGGTCATGAGGGGCTCCTGGTTCTTCGGGGGGTGTCCGGATTCTATCGAGAGCTAACTCATCGAGCACTAATCAGTTGTGCGCGACTAAGTTGCGCGCTATTTTCTTCGTGTGCCGCCGAACCCGGCGAGACCAGCCGGGTGGCCTGCCCGCGTGTGCGGGGTGTGCGGCACCCGATCCGAGGAGATCGCCATGACCGACATCGGCATCGACATCGACGTCGACACCACCACCCCGGTCCGCCCTGTCCTGGAGCCCGCCGCGCAGGCCTTCGCCGAGGCCACCGCGAACCCGCCGTACCTGTTCGACCTGGGGCCGGCCGAGGGGCGCAAAACCGTGGACGAGGTGCAGTCCGGGGAGATCGCCAAGCCGGACGTCGAGGAGGAGTGGGTGACCGTGCCCGGCGGGCCGACGGGTGAGGTCAGGGCTCGCGTCGTCCGGCCGGCCGGGGCCACCGGGACGCTCCCGGTGATCATCTACATCCATGGCGCGGGCTGGGTCTTCGGCAACGCCCACACCCACGACCGGCTAGTGCGCGAGCTCGCCGTCGGCACCGGTGCCGCGGTCGTCTTCCCCGAGTACGACCTCTCGCCCGAGGCGCGCTACCCGGTCGCCGTCGAGCAGAACTACGCCGTCGCGCGCTGGATCGTCCGCGAGGGGGCGGGCAACGGCCTGGACACCGGCCGTATTGCCGTGGCCGGCGACTCGGTCGGCGGCAACATGGCGGCCGCGCTGACCCTGATGGCCAAGGAGCGCGGGGACGTGCCGCTGGTGCAGCAGGTGCTCTTCTACCCGGTCACCGACGCGTCGTTCGACACCGGGTCCTACCGGCAGTTCGCCGAGGGGTACTTCCTGCGGCGGGACGCCATGCGGTGGTTCTGGGACCAGTACACGACCGACGAGGCCGAGCGGGCGCAGATCACCGCGTCGCCGCTGCGGGCCGGTGTGGAGCAGCTGGCCGGGCTGCCGCCGGCGCTCGTCATCACCGCCGAGGCGGATGTGCTGCGGGACGAGGGCGAGGCGTACGCGAACAAGCTGCGGGAGGCCGGGGTGCCGGTCACCGCGGTGCGGTACCAGGGCATCATCCATGACTTCGTGATGCTGAACGCGTTGCGGGAGACGCGGGCCGCAGAGGCTGCGATCGGGCAGGCTGTGAGTGTGCTGCGGGGGGTGTTCGAGGGCTGAGCCTGTCTCAGGGGCGCGTGGCGCGTCAGCGGGGCTTCAAGCCGTGCAGCAGGTGGTGGACCAAGCCCTCCACGCCCGCCAGAGCCGCCTCCGGCGTCAGCCAGCCGGCCGCGATGAAGGCGGCCATGCCGTGGAGTGCGGCGCCCGTGACGAGGTTGAGTTCCTCGGGGTCGCCCTCGATGATCGCGCCTCGTTTCTGGGCGTCCGCGAGGACGTGTTCGAGGCTGCCGACCGTCCGCTCGACCGCCGTGGCCATCTGCTCCGAGGCGTCCGGGTCGTGCTTGCGGGCGTACATGAGCTCCAGGAGCTCGGCATTGTCGATGGCGAAGCCGAGGTAGGCGCGGGCGAGGGTGGTGAGCCGGGGTTCCAGTGGGAGCGCGGGGTCGTCGGCGGCGTTCAGTGCCCGGCTGAGCCGCTCGTACCCGGCCAGGGCCAGGGCGTTGAGCAGGGCCTGCTTGTCCTTGAAGTGCCGGCCGGGGGCGGCGTGGCTGACGCCGACGTCGCGGGCCAGCTCGCGCAGTGAGAGGGCTCCGACGCCCTTGTCGCGCAGGGTGCGTTCCGCTGCCGCGAGCAGGGCGGCGCGCAGGTCTCCGTGGTGGTAGGGGCGGCTCTCGGGCATGCGCACCATCGTAGCTTGATGTTGTCGTTGCCATCTTTGTTGGCGTCGTCAGCATTGTTGTCATTGACAGCATTGTTGGCGACGCCTACATTCGGTTGTATGGCTGACAACACGAAGACCAAGACATGGGACGCGACCCGCCTCCCCGACCTCACCGGCCGCACGGCCGTCGTCACCGGCGCCAACAGCGGCATCGGCCGTACCGCGGCCGACGCGCTGGCCCGCGCGGGCGCGCACGTCGTGTTCGCCGTACGGGATCTGGAGCGCGGGCGGGCAGCGGCGGCGACGGTGCACGGCAGCACCGAGGTGCGGCGCCTGGACCTGGCGGATCTGTCGTCCGTACGGGAGTTCGCGGACGCCTGGCAGGGGCGGCCGCTGGATCTGCTGATCAACAACGCGGGCGTGATGATGGTGCCGGAGCAGCGGACCGCGGACGGCTTCGAGATGCAGTTCGGCACGAACCATCTCGGGCACTTCGCGCTGACGAACCTGCTCCTGCCCCATGTCACGGACCGGGTCGTGACGCTGTCGTCCGGTGCTCATCGCTGGTTCGACGCGCGGATCCGCTTCGAGGACCTCGACTTCACCTCCGGCTACAACCCGAACCGCGCGTACGCGCAGTCCAAGCTGGCGAACCTGCTGTTCACGCTGGAACTCCAGCGCCGGCTGGAGCAGGCCGGTTCCTCGGTGCGCGCCCTCGCGGCCCACCCCGGCTATGCGGCCACCAACCTCCAGAGCCACGCGGGCAACCCGGTGATGCGCGGACTCATGAAGATCGGCAACCGGTTCTTCGCCCAGGACGACAGGGCGGGCGCGCTGCCGACGCTGTACGCCGCCACGCAGGACCTTCCCGGCGCGAGCTATGTCGGGCCCGACGGGTGGGGCGAGATGCGGGGCGGACCGACGCTGGTGGGCCGGAGCGCCGCGGCGAGTGACGTGGAGGTCGCGCGGCGGTTGTGGACGGTGTCGGAGGAACTCACGGGCGTGAGCTGGGCGTTGGACGCTGGAGAGCGGGGCGGGGCCCGGGACCGGGTGGGGGCCGAGCGCTGAAGTGTTCCGCCGTCGGTCCGGCACGGCCTATGGCTCCGCCGGGGTGGGGGCTGGGCGCTGATGCGTTCCGTCGCCGGTCCGGCCCGGCCCGGCTTATGGCTCCGCCGGGCTCATGACTCCGGCTGGGTCACCGTCAGTGCCCACCGGATATCGTCCGCGGAAGCGTCGACGGCGATGTGGAAGGAGCCGGGAAGGACCACGCCGGGTCCATGGCCACCGAGTCCGGTCGGGCCCGGGGCCGGGTGGCGGCCGGGCGCTGAAGTGTTCCGTCGTCGGCCCGGTACGGCTTATGGCTCCGGTCGGGCTCACGACTCCGGGCTCATGACTCCGGCTGGGTCACCGTCAGTGCCCACCGGATGTCGTCCGCGGAAGCGTCGACGGCGATGTGGAAGGAGCCGGGGCGGACCACGCCGGGGTCCAGGGCGAGCGAGCCGACTCCGGCCTCTCCGGCCGGGCAGTCGACCGAGAACGCGGCGACCTCGGTCTCCTGCGACATCGTCACCCGCACCTCGCCGCCCCCTTCGCACGCCACCGTGAGCACGGTCGGCAGCCCCTCCCATGCGCCGCCGGACACGAGTCCGCCGTCTCCGGTCCGCTCGTCCACCCACACCAGCCCCTCCGGACCGGGGTGGGGCAGCAGGACATCGGTGGTCGCGGCGGCGGGGCCCGCTGCCGCACCGGTCAGCGCGCAGGCCACGAGTGCCGTCACGGCAAGGGCGCGGCTGGTTCGTCTCACGATCGTTCCCCCTGAAGTCGGCTTGCTCACCGGCCAGTTGGCCGGGCGGGGCACAGTCTGCCGTGCCGGATGACCTCGTGCCTGAGTTCTCGTACTCAGGGGTAGGCCGTATGCGGAGGTGGACGATCGATGCCGACGCCGATGTCGAGTCTGCTCGGGGTGTTCGCGCACCCCGACGACGAGTCCCTGTTCTCGGGCGGTGTCCTGGCCCGGCACGCGGCCGCCGGCGCGCGCACCGCCGTTGTCACGGCGACCTGGGCCCCCGACACGCGGCGTGGCGCCGAGCTCGCCGAGGCGCTGCGGATCTTGGGCGCCGGCGAACCGAGGATGCTGGGCTACGCCGACGACCGCGTGCCGCACTCCGCCCCGGGCAGCCCACGCCTGTGCGCCGCGCCGCTGGACGAGGCGGTGGGCCGACTGGTCGCCCACATACGGCGGTTCCGCCCGGAGGTCGTCGTCACCCACGACGCCTACGGCGGCCTGACCGGGCACCCCGACCATGTGCACACCCACCGCCTGACCACGCTCGCCGTCCAGGCGGCCGGCCTCGAACGGCTCTACCCAGACACCGGGACCCCCTGGCAGCCGAGCACCCTCTACCTGGCCACGCACCCGCACTCGGCCCTGGCCGCGCTCAGCGAACTGGCCCGAGCGGGCAAGGGCATGAACACCGTCCCGGACGAGCGCATCACCGCGACCGTGGACGTGCGCCCCTGGCTGGAGCGGAAGTGGGCCGCCGTACTGGCCCACCGCACCGAGGTGGAGCGAGGAGCCGTACCGGGCCTCCTCGCCGGTTTCCCGGAGGACGTCCGGACGGGGATCCTCGGTACGGAGTGGTACATCCGGCAGGACGTGCTCTCCCGTGTGTCGGGCGAGACCGGGCTGACCGTGTGACGAACTCCCGGCAGTGCTGAGGGCTATTCGGCGGGCAACGCCTCCCGCAAGGCCTTCGCCGTGGTCGTCGGGTCGTAGCCGTCCGGGACGCCCTCGACCAGGATGATGTCGCCCTCGATGTGCCGTGAGCGCAGGGGCGCGATCTCCTGGTAGGCGGGCGAGTCCCACCAGGCCCGTGCCCGCGCGATGTCCGGGAAGCCGATCACCACGACGTGGCCGGGCCAGTTGCCCTCCTTCGTCTCGTGCGGGGTGGCATGCACCAGGAAGCGGCCGCCGTACGGCTCGAAGGTGGCCGTGATGCGCTCGATGTACTCGGCGATCTCCGGGTGCGGGGCGGCGTCCCGGAGGTGGGCGATGGCGTAGGCGGTCATGGTGTCCTCCCTGTCGGTCGGGGTCGGTCCCTCTGCCGAGGATCGTGTCAGGCGGGGCGGGCGCAGGGCGATGACCTCACAGGTAACGTCGGTGAGGTCAGCTGGCGAACATGCCCGCCGTCGCGTTGATCCACGTGCCCGTGACGGCGGCGGCCGCGTCGGAGGCCAGGAACGTCGCCAGCGCCGCGATGTCAGCGATCCGCGGTGACCGCTTCGTCATGCGCAGGCTGTCCAGGTGGGAGCGGATGCCCTCCACCGCGGCCTCGTCCAGGCCGGGGGCGCCCGTGGACGCCAGCTTCTCGGGGGTGAGGCTGTCGGTGACGCCGGCGGTCCAGATCCCGCAGACCCGTACCCCGGCCGGTCCGACCTCCTGCGCGAGCTGCCGGATCAGCGCGTCGATCGCGCCGTCGGCCGCGGCGGTGCCGCCCATCATCGGGCTGCCGTTGGCGGACCCGCTGTCCAGGGAGAGGATCACGCCAGAGCCCTGTGCGGCCATACGACGAGCCGCCGCACGGGCGGTGATGAACTGGCAGGCGATGCCCTGCACCACCGGCCGCGTGTACTCCTCGACCGACATCTCGGTCAGCGGTACGCCGTGCCAGTCCCCGCGCGGCACGAGGTTCACGGAGATGTCGATCCGGCCCGCCCGCTCGACGACGGACGTCGCATGCGCCTCGACGGCCTCCTCGTCCCGCGGGTCGAGCACGTCGTACTCGGCACCGGCCTCGGCGGCGGCCTCCGCGAGCGTGGCCTCCGTGCGGCCGGTGAGGAAGACCCGTGCGCCGGCGTCCGCGTAGGCCTTCGCGACACCGGCACCGAGGGAACCGGCACCGCCGTGGACGACCGCGACCTTGTTCTGGAGAAGGGAGTTGCTCGGCATGGTTCTTCGCCTCCTGGATGGGGGCGCCGTGTGCGCCCGTCACCCATGAGACGTGCCGGAGCGGCGGACTCATCGCTCCTCGCGGTGCCGTCACAGCGTCATCGGGAGTCCGAACGCGGGGAACAGGTGCGGTTCGAAGGTCGTGATCTCGGCGATCCGCCCCTCCGTCACCCGCAGCACGTCGATGAGCTGCGCCCGGAACACGCTGGTCCCGGGCCGCTGGAGATAGCCCGCGACCGCCAACTGGCCGTTGGCGCGCACCGGAAGGTGCCGCCAGTGCCCGACGAACATCGGCGACGCCGGGTCCAGGCTGGGCCGTACGAACGCGACCATCGCCTCGCGCGAGGTGAACCAGAACGGGTTCGGCGGCATCGTGAGCACCACGTCCTCCCGCACCAGCGCGGCCATGGCGTCGAAGTCGGCGCGGGCGGCCGCGTCCATGTACCGCTGGAGCAGGGCGAGGTCCTCGGCGCCGGGCTCGGCCGCCGACCAGTCCTCGCGCCGCCCCGGCAACGCCTGCCGCAGGGCCGAACGCCCCCGCTGCACGGCGCTGTTCGCCGAGGCCACGCTCGTGTCCAGCAGATCGGCGGTCTCCTGGGCCGACCAACCGGCCACATCACGCAGGATCACGGCCGCGCGCTGCCGGGGCGGCAGCTGCTGGATGGCGGTCAGGAAGACGAGCTCCAGCGTCTCGCTCGCCACGGTCTCGGCGTCTGGCTGCCGCTGAGGGGAGGCGGGGGCGTCGGGCAGCTGGTCGTCCGGGAAGGGCTGCAGCCATGGCACCCGCGCGGGTGGCGGGCCGTCGCCGGAGTCCATGCCGGGGACGGGCTCGTATGTGCTGGGGCGCCGGTTGTGCTTGCGCAGGAAGTCCAGGCACGCGTTCGTGGCGACCTTGTACAGCCATGCCCGCGGGTTGTCGACGCCGTTCAGGCTCTCGCGGGCCCGCCAGGCCCGCAGGAACGTCTCCTGGGTGAGGTCCTCGGCTTCGTCGTACGAGCCGAGGAGGCGGTAGCAGTGGACGCGCAGTTCGCGGCGGTGGGCCTCGATGAGGTGGGTGACGGCGTCCGCACCGGATTTCGTCACGTCGGCGGGTGTGACGATTTCGGAGCCCCTGGCATCATCCCGACCGTCCTGCCGTGCCTCGCGGGCGAGTCGGCGCAGCTGGGCGACCCGGGTGGACAGGGCCTCGACGTCGGCGTGGAAGGCGAGTGCGGGTTCGACACGCAGCCGCGCCAGCCGGGTCCCGATGTCGGACACCAGCTCCCTGACGGGGATGCCGCCCGGCCGCCGCCGCTCCCGATACGCCCGCTGCCGGCAGGCCTGCGAGCAGTACGAGGCCGTACGCCCCGGGCCGCCGGCGCTCTCGATCGGGCGCCCGCAGCCCTGGCAGTGCCGCACTGGTCCGGTCACACGTCCTCCAGCCGTCATCTGACGCTTCTCTCACCTTCGTCGGCCAGAGTGGCCCCGATGCTCCCGACACAACACACCTCACGCCTGCATCTGTACGCCACCGCCGTCCTCCTCGCTCTCCCCTCGGCCTCCGCCGCGGCCGCCGACGCCGGCACGGGGCCCTTCGGGGTGACCGTCGCCGCGGCGCCGACCGCGCAGAGCGTGCGGACCGGGGCCCTGTTCGCGGCCGACCGCCGTGCGCACCTTCGCGGTGGCCACTTCTGCACCGCGTCCGTCGTGCACAGCCGCCACCACGACCTCGTCGCCACCGCCGCCCACTGCCTGAACGGAAAGACGGAGGAGCTCGTCTTCGCGCCCGGCTACCGGGACGGCGTGGCGCCGTACGGGGTGTGGCGGATCCGGAAGTGGTTTCTGGCGGACGGGTGGGCCGCCGGGAGGCGGGACGAGGACAGCGACGTGGCGTTCGCGGTGGTGGACCGGCAGGGCGGGCAGGGCGTCGAGGACGTCGTCGGCGGATACCGGTTCGCCGACGGCACGGCCACGGGGGCTACGGCGGTCACTCTCTTCGGATACCTCAACTCCCGTGAGGAGCCGATAAGTTGCACCAACAAGCCCCGCCCGCACACCCATATGCAACAACGTGTCTCCTGCCCCGGCTTCGGCGGCGGTACGAGCGGCAGTCCGTGGGTGAACGGGAACGGGCAGGTGGTGGGTGTGCTCGGCGGGCACGACAACGGCGGGACGACGGCGGACGTGTCGTACAGCGTGGTGTTCCGGGGGGAGGCGGCCGCCCTGTACCGCGAGAGCGCCGGTTGCGAGGAGTCTCATGTGGGAAGCTCCTAGACTGGCGCGGGCGGACTCCCGGTGGGTGAGGGGCGGTTGACGGTGCGTAAGGCATGGATCGTGGCGGGTGCCGCCCTTGCGGTGGGGCTCAGCTTCGTGATGCTGCTCGTCATCGGGGTCTACATCGTCGCCGGGAACCTCGCGGGCGGTATGGGCGGCGCGTCCAAGGCGCTGGCCAAGGGGGCCGTGCCGGCCGCCTACGCGGACATCGTGCGCAAGTGGGGCAACCTGTGCTCCGCCATCAACCCCGCGCTCCTCGCCGCCCAGCTGTACCAGGAGAGCGGCTTCAACCCGAAGGCCCGGAGTCAGGCGGCCGCGCAGGGCATCGCGCAGTTCATCCCGGGGACCTGGGCCACGCACGGGATCGACGGCGACGGCGACGGCGACCGTGACGTATGGGATCCCAAGGACGCGATCCCGTCGGCCGCCTCGTACGACTGCAAGCTCGCCTCGTATGTGAAGGACGTACCCGGCGACCCGACGAGGAACATGCTCGCGTCGTACAACGCGGGGGCGTACGCGGTCATCAAGTACGGGGGCGTACCGCCGTACAAGGAGACCCAGAACTACGTGAAGACGATCACGACGCTTCAGGAGAGCTTCGCCGCGCCCGTCAACCGGGTGGATCCCAGCAAGCAGGCCGCCGGCGCCATCTACTACGCGCAGAAGAAGCTGGGCACGCCCTACCTATGGGGCGGGGAGGGTTCCGCCGCGGACGGTGGGCGGTTCGACTGTTCGGGGTTGACGCAGGCCGCGTACGAGAGTGTCGGGATAACGCTGCCCCGCGTGGCCAACGACCAGTGGAACGCCGGGCCGCATCCGGACAGGGCGGAGCTGCTGCCCGGGGATCTGGTGTTCTTCTCGGACGACCTCGACAACTCCCGGGCCATCCGGCATGTGGGGATTTATGTCGGTGGCGGGTACATGATCGACGCGCCGAGAACGGGTGCTGTGATCCGGTTCGACCCGATCGACACCCCCGACTACTTCGGGGCCACCCGGGTGACCGAAGATGGCGCGAAAGCGCTGCCCACCACCGTGTAGACGGAGCGTGAACCCACGCCCTGAGCTGCGGCGATGGGTCTCTCTTCGATAACGTCTGCGTGATCATTCAGTGGAGTGTGGAACGTATCAACAGGGGCCGTGCGTTCCTGGTGTCGTAGCCGGATCTACAACCACGGGGGTGGGCGGAACGGCGTACGCACAATGCGCCGAGAGACGATGAAGGGGCCGCGGCATCATGGCTGGACTCGCAGCATCCGGGTCGAACCCCGACGTCGAGCTGCTCTACGACATCAATGGCCTGGCCAAGGACGCACCGCGCTGGTTCGACCGGGTCATGGAGTACGTCGGTGAGTACGGGCTGCTGCTCGGCCTGGTGCTCCTCGTGGTGTGGTGCTGGTGGTCCGTGCGACGGCGGGGCGAGGATGACGCCGCCGCGTCCGTGGCCGCGCTGGTGTGGGCGCCGCTGGCCGCCGCCGTCGCGGTGCTGGTGAACGTGCCGATACGGGGGTTCGTCGAGCGGCCCCGGCCGTTCAACGACCACCAGGGACTCGACGTCCTCGTGACCGGCAAGACCGACTACTCGTTCGTGAGTGATCACGCGACGATCGCCATGGCCCTGGGGGTCGGGCTCTTCGTCGCGAACCGGAAGTTCGGGCTCATCGGTATCGGGCTGGCGCTGCTCGAAGGTTTCTGCAGGGTCTACATGGGTGTGCACTACCCGACCGACGTCGTCGGCGGCTTCGCGCTCGGCACCGCCGTCGCGCTGCTGCTGTCGCCACTGGCCACGGCGCTGCTGACGCCGCTGACGGCCGCGATCGAGCGGTCGTCCAGGGGCGGGTGGCTGATCAGGGCGCGAGGGCGGTCCCGGGCGGGTGAGCAGGAGGCGCTGATCCCCGGCGCTCGGAAGGAGAGCGCGGGGGCGGGCGCCGAGGAGCGGGATCTGGCGGCTTAGCGGGATCCGGGCGGTGGTCTTAGGGCTACAGCGCTACAGCGCCTGGGGGTACGTGAAGAAGCCCTCCGGGTCGTACTGCTTCTTCAGCGTCGTCAGGCGGCTCGCCGCATCCCCGTAGTACGCCTTGCGCCAGTCCCGCAGAGCCGGGTCGGGGTAGTTCTGGTACGCGGCGCCCGAGGCGTGGGGGCGCATCGCGTTGTGGGCGGACGTCAGCCAGGCCTGGGCCGCGGAGCCTGTCGTACCGGCCCGCCACGAGGCGATGTACTGGGCCAGCATGCGGGAACGGCGGTGCACGAAGGCCGTCGCGGTGGGGGAGACGCGGTTGACGGCGCCGCCGAGGGCCGTGAGCGCGATGCTGCCGGAGCCGCCGCGGACCGACTGCATCTGCTTCAGCAGCGTCTGGATGCCCGCCGCCGAGATCGAACGGTCGAAGAAGTCCGACTTCGCCGTGTACGTCTCGCGGCCCAGCGCGCCCTGCGGGGAGCGGCCGGGTGTCGAGCCGGGCAGATGGCACTGCGCGTCCGAGGTGAAGGACGAGCACCCGGCGTACAGCTCCATCGACTCCTCGTAGGAGCGGCGCTTGAGCGTGACGCTGCTCGCGGGGCCGGGGCCGCCGGGGCGGTCCGCGAGGCGGTCCACCGCGTTCTGGAGCTCGCGGTAGGTGCCCAGGGAGAACGCGGCGACGGAGATCGTGGGGGTGCCGCCGACGTGGTTGGCCAGGTGCAGGGACGACCAGATCTCGTCGGGCTGGTCCGGGCCCCACTCCTGCCATGCCTTGATCAGCGCGGTCGCCTTCGACCAGGGCCAGGTCATGTACGCCGTTACGGCCTGGGGGGCGGGGTGGGTCCTGAAGTGCAGTTCCGTCACGATGCCGAAGTTGCCGTTGCCGGCGCCGCGCAGGGCCCAGAACAGGTCCTTGTTGGTGGTGGCGTTGGCGGTGAGCTGCTTGCCGTCGGCCGTGATGAGCGTGGCCTGGGTCAGACTGTCGCAGGTCAGGCCGTAGGCGCGGGAGGTCACGCCCTGGCCGCCGCCGAGGGTGAGGCCGGAGACGCCGACGGTGGGGCAGGAGCCGGCGGGGATGGTGGTGCCCTTCGCGGCGAGGGCTCGGTAGACGTCGATGAGCTTGGCGCCGGCGCCGACGACCGCGGTGCTGCCGGTGGCCCGGATGCGGTTGAGCTTGGAGACGTCGATGATCAGGCGGTTGTTGCCGGAGGACCAGCCGGCGTAGGAGTGGCCGCCGTTGCGTATCGCGACCTGGAGGTGGTGGGCGCGGGCGTAGGCGAGGGTGGTGCGGATGTCGTCGGGGTGGGCGACGTAGGCCACCGCTGCGGGCTTCAGGGTGTCGAAGCGGGTGTTGTAGAGCTGGTGGGCCGACTTCCAGTCGGTGTCGCCCGGGCGGATGAGACGGCCGTCGAGGTCTCGGGCGAGGGCGGTCCAGTTGGCGGGGGCGGCGGCGCCGGCGGCGGATTTGCCGGTGGTTCGGGTGCGGGTGGCTGTGCCTGTGCCGGTGTCCGCGTCACTGGCGCTGCTCTCGCTGCCGTTGCAGGCGGTTGCCGTCAGGGCGGTGAGGGCTGCTGCGGTGCCGCCGATGAAGGTACGCCGTTCCATGTCGCCTCCTGGAGGTTGCATGGAACGAGACGGGGTGGTGAGGGACGGGGTTCCATGGCACGGCCGCGGGTTGCCCCGACCTGAGGTTTCTCGCCCCCGCCGCCCCTACCCGTCCCATCCCTGGGGGCTGCCGCCCCCAGACCCCCGCTGTCGGCCCTGAACGGGCCTCGTCCTCAAACGCCGGACGGGCTGAGATTGCCTGGACCGGCGTGCAGAAACGATTCCCCTGAAGTGCCGTCCACCGCCTCACGGCAACAGACCGCCGCCCCGCACCCCTACAGAAACGCCAGATTCACGACCCCGAACGCCCCCGCCGCCACCAGCGCCGCCGCCGGCATCGTGATGAACCAGCCCAGGACGATGTTCTTGGCCACACCCCAGCGCACGGCGTTCACACGCTTGGTCGCGCCCACGCCCATGATCGCGGAGGTGATGACATGGGTCGTGGAGATGGGGGCCTTGAAGAGGAAGGCCGTGGTGAACATGATCGACGCGCCGGTCGTCTCCGCGGCGAAGCCCTGTGGGGGATCGAGCTCGATGATCTTGCGGCCGAGGGTGCGCATGATGCGCCAGCCACCGGCGTAGGTGCCGAGGGACAGCATCACGGCGCACGCGATCTTCACCCACACCGGGATCGGGTCGCCGTAGTCCTCGACGTCGGCGATGACCAGTGCCATCACCACGATGCCCATCGTCTTCTGGGCGTCCTGGAGGCCGTGGCCGAGGGCCATGCCGGCGGCCGAGACGGTTTGGGCTATGCGGAAGCCGCGCTTGGCCTTGTGCGGGTTCGACCGGCGGAAGATCCACATGATCGCCGTCATGACCAGATAGCCCGCGCACAGGCCCACGATCGGTGACACGAACATCGGGATGACGACCTTCTCCAGTACGCCGTCCCAGTACACGGTCGTTCCGCCGGCCAGCGCCGCGCCCACCATGCCGCCGAACAGGGCGTGGGACGAGGAGGAGGGCAGGCCGAAGTACCAGGTGATCAGGTTCCAGGTGATCGCACCGACCAGCGCCGCGAAGAGGATGCTCATCCCCTTCGAGCCCTCGGGTGTCTGAATCAGGCCCTCACTGACGGTCTTGGCGACACCGGAGCCGAGAAAGGCACCGGCGAGATTCATCACCGCGGCCATCGCCAGCGCGGCCCGCGGAGTCAGGGCCCGCGTCGACACGGACGTGGCGATGGCGTTCGCCGAATCGTGGAAGCCGTTGGTGTACGTGAAGAAGAGCGCGACCGCGATGGTCACGACCAGGGCAAAGGTGTCCATGTAAGGGTCAGGACTCCTTGACGGCGATGGTCTCCACCGTGTTCGCCACATGCTCGAAGGCGTCCGCCGCTTCCTCCAGCACATCCACGATCTGCTTGAGCTTGAGGACCTCGATGGCGTCGTACTTGCCGTTGAAGAGGTGGGCGAGGAGCTTGCGATGTATCTGGTCGGCCTGGTTCTCGAGCCGGTTGACCTCGATCCAGTACTCCGTGAGGTTGTCCATCGTGCGCAGGTTCGGCATCGCCTCGGCCGTCAGGTCGGCCGCGCGCGCCAGCACCTCGATCTGCTGCTCGACACCCTTGGGCAGTTCCTCCACGTTGTAGAGGACGACCAGGTCGACGGCCTCCTCCATGAAGTCCATGATGTCGTCGAGGCACGAGGCGAGGTTGTAGATGTCCTCGCGGTCGAACGGCGTGATGAACGAGGAGTTCAACTGGTGGAAGATCGCGTGCGTGGCATCGTCACCTGCGTGTTCCGCGGCCCGCATACGCTCTGCGATCTCGGCCCGGCCGGCGGTGTCCGCCCCGAGCAGTTCCATCAGGAGTTTCGAGCCCGTGACGATGTTGTCCGCGGATGCGGCGAACATGTCGTAGAAGCTCGTCTCCCGGGGGGTCAGACGAAATCGCACGTGGGGTCCTCAAGAAGCATCGGTTTCGGTCAGGCTGATGCTAAGTGCATCATCCGGCCACGGCTAATGGGCCGTCCTCCAGTGTCGCCCATCAGGCACAGTGGTCGGCACGGGGGCTGCCCAGTGGTCCAGTCCAGCGGCCGTTCACGGCATCGGCCACAGGCCCTATACCCAGCAAAGTTCGATACGATATACCCAGTAGGGGTATATGAAGCGGTTTACGTCTGGAGGACGCGATGACGACCACCGAGGCCGGCGCCGGTACGCCCTCCGCCGCTGACCAGACCGCGGCTGACACGGATGTCACGGAGGTCGTGACGGACCACGACCGGGGCATCCACGGCTACCACAAGCAGAAGGACGAGCACCTCAAGCGGCTGCGCCGGATCGAGGGCCAGATCCGGGGCCTGCAGCGCATGGTCGACGAGGACGTCTACTGCATCGACATACTCACGCAGGTGTCCGCCTCGACGAAGGCCCTGCAGTCCTTCGCCCTCCAGCTCCTGGAGGAACACCTGCGTCACTGCGTCGCCGACGCGGCCCTCAAGGGCGGTGCGGAGGTCGACGCGAAGGTCGAGGAGGCCACGAAGGCGATCGGCCGGCTCCTGAGGACCTGACCGCCGCGGCTGTGAGGAGCGGCTCACTCACGTGCCGATGTGTTCCGTTCCTCCGCGACCCGCAGCACCTCGTCGATGCTCTCCAGGCTGAGCCGGTCCTCGCCGGCGGCCGAGGCCGCGATGATCAGCTCTCCACACAGCTCGATCTCGGCGAGGGCCACGTGGTCCTGAACTGCCGGACCGCCGACCGGAGCCACGCGCATCACCTCTTCTCTGCCGTTACCGACTTCCTAGAGTAGGGAGCGGCCTACACACCGCGCATGGCACGGACGGGCTAGTTCTTGACGCTCGTCACGCGCGTATGCACCGACCCTCACCGCTCGGCGATCTTGCCGGCGTAGATGTCGTCGCCGTCCGGCAACCGTACGTCGACGGGTGCCCCGAAGTCGTACAGCAAGGTCGTCGACGCTACGGCGACGGCGTCCTTCTGCTGGCCGTTGACGAAGCTGAAGCGGTGCCGGACCTTGCGGATCCGTCCCTCGTCGTCGAGGAAGACGTCGAACGGTACCTGATCCGTGGCGAACCCTTTCGCCGCCGCCGTCAGCGACTCGGCGTTCCCCTCGGAGGCCTCACGCGCGGCAATGCCCAGGTCAGCGGTGCCGCGGTAGTGCCGCACCGGCGTACCGGCGATCTCCTCGTCGCCGATCAGCCGCGCCGTCCGCGCCCCGCGCAGCACCTCGGCGGCGGCGTACGGATCGGTGGCGCCGCCGGTGACGAGGTTTCCGTCGGACAGCGACCTCGTGTCGACGCGTACCCACTTGTCGGAGGGCACCCCGGCACCGCGGTTCTTCATGAACAGCGCCCCGGGAGCCAGCAGCTCCATGATCGGCCGATGCGCCGTCGCGCCCGCCGGATCCTGCGGCAGCAGCACTCTCAGCCGCCCGATCTGCTTGCGGAAGTCGTACACGCCCTCGCCGCGGATGGTGACACGGGTGCCGCCGGTGGCCATCTCCATGGAGGTGGTGGCCTTGGAGCTCCGGGCCCCGACGAGCACGTCGGCCGAGCGCCGCACCATCTCCACGGCGCCGTCTCCCCGCCCGTCCTCGGCGGCGGCCCCTCTCTCCGCGCACCCGCTGCCGGCCAGGCAGAGACACAAGACCCCAGCCGCGACGTCCGCCCCTCGCCTCCTGCGCTGCTGCCGCTCCGTCATCGCCTGCCTACCCCCAGCGGTACGTCCGTCACGGGCCCCCTGTCGTTCCGGTTAACGACGGGTAGGTGCCCTCGTCACGCACGCCGGGGAGTGGCCCTTACTTGCCTTGGGTAACGTTGTCACTGTGGCAAAGCAGGACGGACCAAGCTCCCCCACCAAACAGGCCGGACTCTCCGACCACCGCACGTCGACGGTGGAGAAGGGCCCGTTCTGTACGGCCCACTGCACCTGCGGCTGGCGGGGCCCGGCGAGACGCGCCCGAAGCTTGGCCAGGACCGATGCGGCGATGCACGTGCGGGCGTGAAGCCAGGTGGCTTCCACCCCTCCACATACAGAGACGGGCCCGCCCCCCGGTAGCCGGGGGGCGGGCCCTTTATCTGCCTCGCGGTGGCACCGCCATGCAGCACCGCGAGGGGTCTGTCAGCCGAAGCGGCCGGAGATGTAGTCCTCGGTGGCCTGGACCGACGGGTTGGAGAAGATGCGCTCCGTGTCGTCGATCTCGATCAGCTTGCCGGGCTGGCCGACGGCGGCCAGGTTGAAGAAGGCCGTGCGGTCCGAGACACGCGCCGCCTGCTGCATGTTGTGCGTCACGATGACGATCGTGAAGCGCTCCTTCAGCTCACCGATCAGGTCCTCGATGGCGAGCGTGGAGATCGGGTCCAGGGCCGAGCAGGGCTCGTCCATGAGGAGGACGTTCGGCTCCACCGCGATCGCCCGCGCGATGCACAGACGCTGCTGCTGACCACCGGAGAGGCCCGAACCGGGCTTGTTCAGGCGGTCCTTGACCTCGTTCCAGAGGTTCGCGCCCTTGAGCGACTTCTCCACGATGTCGTCCAGCTGCGACTTCTTGTACGAGCCGTTCAGCTTCAGACCGGCCGCCACGTTGTCGTACACCGACATCGTCGGGAACGGGTTCGGCCGCTGGAAGACCATGCCGACCTCACGCCGCACGGCCACCGGGTCTATTCCGGCGCCGTACAGGTTCTCGTCGTCGAGCATGACCTTGCCCTCGACCCGTCCGCCCGGCGTGACCTCGTGCATGCGGTTGAGGGTGCGCAGGAACGTGGACTTGCCGCAGCCGGACGGGCCGATGAAGGCCGTCACGGAGCGCGGCTCGACGGTCATCGAGATGTCCTCGATGGCGAGGAAGGAGCCGTAGTAGGCGTTGAGGCCGCTGACATCAATTCGCTTGGCCATGGGAATCACTGCTTCTTTCGGGTCGCTGACTGTCGTCAATGGCCGCGTCAGCGGCCCGTCTTCGGGGCCTTCCAGCGGGCGATGCCGCGGGCCACCAGGTTGAGGATCATCACGAACGCGATCAGCGTCAGCGACGCCGCCCACGCACGGTCGTAAGCCGCGACCTCGCCCGATCCGTACTGCTGGTAGATGTACAGAGGGAGCGACGCCTGCGCGCCTTCGAAGGGGTTGGAGTTGATGAACTTGCTGCCGAACACCAGCAGCAGCACGGGCGCGGTCTCACCGGCGATACGGGCGATGGACAGCATGATGCCGGTGATGATGCCACCGAGCGAGGTCGGCAGGACCACCTTCACGATGGTGCGCCACTTGGGCACGCCGAGCGCCAGCGAGGCCTCGCGCAGCTCGTTCGGGACGAGCTTGAGCATCTCCTCCGTGGAACGGACGACGACCGGCATCATCAGGATCGCGAGAGCGAGCGAGCCGGCGAAGCCGAAGGGCTCCATCTCGAACATCAGCATGATGCTGAGGATGAACAGGCCGGCGACGAT
The DNA here is from genome assembly GCF_055634335.1 of Streptomyces sp. NPDC111802. NCBI lineage: Bacteria > Bacillati > Actinomycetota > Actinomycetes > Kitasatosporales > Streptomycetaceae > Streptomyces > Streptomyces sp. NPDC111802. The sequence continues at coordinate 25,772 of NZ_JBVKCZ010000042.1, forward strand.
CGACGGGATGCCGGTCATGACGTCGACGAAGAAGGTGACGGCCCGAGCGAGGTTGCCGCGCCCGTACTCCACCAGGTAGATCGCGGTGAGCACGCCGATCGGCGCGGCGATCAGCGTGGCGAGGCCGACCTGCTCCAGCGTGCCGAGAATGGCGTGGTAGATGCCGCCGCCCGGCTCCGAGTCGGCGATCACACCCATCGAGTGGCTCAGGAAGTAGCCGTCGAGGACCTTCGTGCCGCGTTGGACGGTCGACCACACCAGCGAGGCCAGCGGCACCACGGCGAGCAGGAACGCGACCCACACCAGCGAGGTGACCACGCGGTCCTTGGCCTGGCGGCGGTTCTCGACCCGGGCCGCGATGACGTATGTACCGAGGATGTGGAGGATCGCGGCGATCAGCGCCCACTGGATGTTGCTGTGCAGGCCGGCGGCGGCGCTGATGCCGACGCCGAGGGCGACGGATCCGGCGGCGATGGCCCACGGGGCCCACTTGGGCAGCCGGCCGCCGCGCAGGGTGCTGGGGCGCTTGTTGGCGAGGGAGGGTGCGGTGCTCATGCGTTGGCCCCCGAGTACTCCTTGCGGCGGGCGATGATCGCGCGGGCCGCGCCGTTGACCAGCAGGGTGATGACGAACAGGACCAGACCCGACGCGATCAGCGCGTCACGGCCGAACTCGGTGGCCTCGCTGAACTTGCTGGCGATGTTCTGGGCGAAGGTACCGCCGCCCGGGTCGAGCAGGCTGGCGTGGATCAAGAAGTCGGGGGAGAGCACGGTGGCGACGGCCATCGTCTCGCCGAGGGCGCGGCCGAGGCCGAGCATCGAGGCGGAGATCACGCCGGAGCGGCCGAAGGGGAGGACCGACATGCGGATCACTTCCCAGCGGGTGGCGCCGAGGGCCAGGGCGGCCTCCTCGTGCGTCTGCGGAACCTGGCGGAAGACCTCACGGCTCACGTTGGTGATGATCGGCAGGATCATGATCGCGAGCAGGATGCCCACGGTGAGCATGGAGCGCGCGGCGCCGCCCTGCCAGGAGAAGATGCCGGTCCAGCCGAGGTAGTCGTTCAGCCAGCCGAACAGGCCGCCCAGGTGCGGTACGAGGATCAGGGCGCCCCACAGGCCGTAGACGATGGACGGCACGGCGGCGAGCAGGTCGATCACATAGGCGATGGGGCCGCTCAGCCGGCGCGGGGCGTAGTGAGTGAGGAACAGCGCGATGGCGACCGCGACCGGGACCGCGATGACCATGGCGATGATCGAGGAGACGATCGTGCCGTAGGCCAGGACCGCGATGCCGAAGTCCGGCGGGGTGGCACCGGTGTTCCACTCGAAGGTGGTCAGGAAGTTGCTGTTGTCCTTGCTGATGGCGAGCACGGCGCGGTAGGTGAGAAAGCCCGCGATCGCGGCCATGATCACCAGCAGCAGAATGCCCGACCCACGAGAGAGACCGAGGAAGATCCGGTCTCCGGGCCGGGTGGCACCACGGGCCGCGCGCTTCTGCTCGGCCGTGGACGGCTGGGGGGTGGGGGGAGGTGCGTCAGCTATCTGTGTTGTGTCCATCGGGATCTCCGGTCTGCGGAGCCGAACGCGTTGTGCGGCTCCTGGCGGCGGTGCACCGGACGGTGCGGTCCGGTCCCGCAGGGGAACCGGACCGCACACTCAGGTCAGCTCAGGCTCTCGACGGTGGTCCGAACCTTGGCGATGATGTCTTCGGGCATGGGCGCGTAGTCGTTCTCGGCGAGGACCTTCTGGCCGTCCTCGGAGGCCGCGTAGCGCAGGAACGCCTTGACGGCGGGCAGGGTGTCGCTCTTGTTGCCCTTGTCGCAGACGATCTCGTACGTCACCAGGATCATCGGGTAGGCGGACTCGGCCTTGGTCGCGTAGTTCAGCTCCAGGGCGAGGTCCTTGCCGGTGCCGACGACCTTGGCGTCCGCGATGGCCTTGGTGGCGTTGTCGACGGACGCCTCGACCGGCTTGCCGGCGCCGGTGTCGAGGGCGACGGTCTTGATGCCGTCCTTGGCGTACGACAGCTCGAAGTAGCCGATCGCGCCCGCGGTCTGCTTGACCTGCGCGGCGACGCCGGAGGACTGCGGAGCGGACTGGCCGCCCTTGGCCTGCCAGGCCTTGCCGCCCTCGTACGGGAAGTCGCTCTTGGCGGTGGCGATCAGGTACTTGGTGAAGTTGTCCGTGGTGCCGGACTCGTCCGAGCGGTGGAACGCCTGGATCTTGAGGTTGGGCAGCTTCGCGTCGGGGTTCAGCTTCGCGATCGCCGGGTCGTTCCAGTTCTTGATCTGGTCGTTGTAGATCTTGGCGATCGTCGGGGCGTCGAGGACGAGGTTGTCCACGCCCGGGACGTTGTAGCCCAGAGCGATCGGGCCGCCGACCATCGGCAGGTCGATGCCCTGGCCGCCGGAGCAGATCTTCTTGGAGGCCTCGACCTCTTCGGGCTTCAGCGCCGAGTCCGAACCGGCCCACGGGACCTGGCCCTGCGTGAACGCGGTGACACCGGCACCGGAACCGCCGGCCTTGTAGTTGATCTCAACCTTGCAGGCGGCCGAGAACTGCTTGACCCAAGCGTCGACCGCGTTCTTCTGCGCGGAGGAGCCGTCGGCGAGTACCTGGCCGGAGGCGTCGTCGCACTTGATGTTGCTGGCATCGGCGCTCGCCGAGGCGTCGCCGCCATTGCCGTTGCCGGTTTCATCGGAGCCGCACGCCGTGAGGGCCAGGGCGCCGGAGACGGCGAGGGCGCCGAGAGCGAGGACGCGCCGGTTCTTGCGCTGAAGCTTCACTTGAGGGAGTTCCTTCCAGGAGCCGCCGTCCTGAAAATCGGCGGCGTGCGAAGAATGGGCGATGCGGACGCGTCCACCGAGGTGCGGCCCGTCATCTTGCACGGCCGAAATTAGGCAGAAGAGGTGAAGGCGCCGAAGGCCGTAAATGAACGAGGGGTGAACCCCTGGGGACGGTGCGGTGAGGTAACGGAACGCTCACGTTGAGGACACGGGTGTATTCCGAGGCTTTGTCAGAGTTGGTTCGGACTATGCCAGCCGGAGCGACTCCAGCAGGGCGTCCACAAGCGACCGATCCCTCGGTTGGGTCAGACGGGCCCGGGCGGCCGCCGGGGGCAGCCACAGCAGCCGGTCCACCTCGTCGTTCGGGGCGAAGGAGCCGGGGCCCGCCTCGGCCGCCCAGTAGCGGACCTCCTTGGGCCGGTCGTTCGCGAGATACCGCATCGTCGGCAGCTGGGCACCCGGCTCCGCGGAGTGTCCCGTCTCCTCCGCCACCTCGCGCAGCGCGCCGGCGAGGGGGGCCTCGCCGCGCTTCAGCTTGCCCTTGGGGTGGGACCAGTCGTCGTACTTCGGTCGGTGCACGAGGCATATCTCCAGCTCACCGTCTACCGGCGAACGGCGCCACAGGACGCAGCCGGCCGCCTGCACGGTGAGGTTCTCCGAGTGAGTCACCGGGGGTACGCCTCCTTCAGCGGGTACCTACCGTCTGCATCTGCCAGGACTGCTGGAACGCGAACCGCGCCGCCTCCACCTCGTGCCGCTGGTCGGCGTGCAGCACGCCCAGGGCGTACGCCGTCGCCGGGGCGATCCGCGGGGTGCGGGCCGCCTGGGCCGCGGCGGCCGCCGCCTCGGAGGCGTCGCGGTGCCGGTTGAGGGACTGGCCGGCCGTGAGCAGCCGTACGTCCATCGGAGGGTTGTCGCTGTGGAGGACCTCACGGGCGTAGCGGTGCAGGCGCAGCAGCAGGCGGACCTGGTGCCAGGGTGCGTCCTGCGGATGCGGGGCCGGGTCCGGGGACAGGCCGTGGATCAGGGCCTCGGCGTTGTACGGGCTGCCCGCGGTCACCAGCGGGAGCGCCGTCACCGCGTCGGTGAGCCGCTCCTCGGCGGCGGCCGCGAGGGGGCGCAGGTCGGCGGTCGCCGCGGCCGGGGTGAGGGGGACCTCGCTGGCCAGTAAGGCGATGTTGTCGGCGACGGCGTGGAAGCGGCTGCTGCCGAGGGCCTGGAGGGCCGTCGAGTGAGCCCGGGTCCGGGCCAGGGTCAGCTGGCGTTCGAGGAGGGCGCCCGCTTTGGCCGCGCCGACGGTGAGGTTGCCGCGTTCCGACGTGGCCGCCGGGTGGGCCTGGGGGCCGGTGTCGGCGGCCGCCGCCCCGGCGGCACGGCTGCCATCGGTACGCCCGCTCGCGGCCATGTCGGCGGACATGCCGGTCACACCCGGCTGCGTGGGCAGCACCGTCGCCCCCGACAGCCGGTGCAGCGCCAGCAGCAGGCGTTCCAGGCGGCCCGCGTAGGCGTGTTCCATCGCGAGCGTGCCGGAGAGCCAAGCCAGTTCGGGGCGGATGGCCTCGGACCAGTCGGCCTCCAGCAGCGGACGGAACGTATGCAGGCTGGCGCTGATACGGCGGGCCGAGCGGCGTAGCGCCCGTGCCGCGTCGACGGACTCCTCCGAGCCGTTGTCCCCCGCGCGCGACTTCGTCCGGGCGGGGGTACCCGCGTCGCCGCCGGTCTCCCGGTGCAGGCGCAGGGCGCGGAGGAACTCCGTGGCCTGGGCGCGCAGGTAGCCCGCGAGGGCGTCCCCTGACACGACCTGGGCCGTGGGGTCCGTCGGATCAAGGTGTTGCTGTGCCACGCCGGCGCCTCCGGGCGTCTATGAGCATCTCCTGGACGTTGCGCAGGGGCTGGCCATCCGCGTCCGTCGCGTGCCGGGTCCACTCGCCGTCCGGGCCCAGGTGCCAGGAGGCGGTGGTGTCCGACATACCGGTCTCCAGGAGCCGGTTCAGCGCGGCGCGGTGGGCCGGGTCGGTGACCCTGACCAGGGCCTCGATACGGCGGTCGAGGTTGCGGTGCATCATGTCGGCGCTGCCGATCCACACCTCGGGCTCGCCGCCGTTGCCGAAGCCGAAGACCCTGGAGTGTTCGAGGAAGCGGCCGAGGACCGAGCGGACGCGGATGTTCTCCGACAGTCCGGTCACGCCCGGGCGGATCGCGCAGATGCCGCGGACCCAGATGTCGACCGGTACGCCCGCCTGGGACGCGGCGTAGCAGGCGTCGATGATCGCCTCGTCGACTATGGAGTTGACCTTTATGCGGACATGGGCGGGACGTCCGGCACGGTGATGCTGGACCTCCTTGTTGATCCGCGAGATCAGACCGTCGCGCAGGGACTTGGGGGCCACGAGCAGACGGCGGTACGTCTCCCGGCGCGAGTAGCCGGACAGCCGGTTGAACAGGTCGGACAGGTCGGCGCCGACCTGCGGGTCGGCCGTCAGCAGGCCCAGGTCCTCGTAGAGCCGTGCCGTCTTCGGGTGGTAGTTGCCGGTGCCGACATGGCTGTAGCGCCGTAGCGTCTCGCCCTCCTGGCGGACCACCAGCGACAGCTTGCAGTGCGTCTTCAGGCCGACGAGGCCGTACACCACATGGCAGCCGGCCTCCTCCAGCTTGCGCGCCCACTTGATGTTGGCGTGCTCGTCGAAGCGGGCCTTGATCTCGACCAGCACGAGGACCTGCTTGCCGGCCTCGGCGGCGTCGATGAGCGCGTTGACTATGGGGGAGTCGCCGGAGGTGCGGTACAGGGTCTGCTTGATCGCGAGGACGTCCGGGTCGTCGGCCGCCTGCTCCAGGAAGGCCTGCACGGAGGTGGAGAACGAGTCGTACGGGTGGTGCAGCAGCACGTCCCGGTTGCGCAGCGCGGCGAAGATGTCCGGCGCGGACGCCGACTCGACCTCGGCGAGATCGCGATGGGTGCCCGCGACGAACTTCGGGTACTTCAGCTCGGGCCGGTCGATGGAGGCGATACGGAAGAGACCGGTGAGGTCCAGGGGGCCGGTCAGCGGGTAGACCTCGGCCTCACTGATCTTCAGCTCACGCACCAGCAGGTCCAGGACCTCCTGGTTGATGTTCTCCTCGACCTCCAGGCGCACCGGCGGTCCGAAGCGGCGCCGCATGAGCTCCTTCTCCAGGGCCTGGAGAAGGTTCTCCGCGTCGTCCTCCTCGACCTCCAGGTCCTCGTTGCGGGTGACCCGGAAGGCGTGGTGCTCCAGGACCTCCATGCCCGGGAACAGCTCCTCCAGGTGCGCGCCGATGACGTCCTCGATCGGGACGAACCGGCCGGGGGAGGCCTCCAGGAAGCGGGAGAGCAGCGGCGGCACCTTCACCCGGGCGAAGTGCGGCGTGCCGGTGACGGGGTTGCGTACGCGCACGGCCAGGTTCAGGGACAGGCCGGAGATGTACGGGAACGGGTGCGCAGGGTCGACCGCCAGCGGGGTCAGGACCGGGAAGATCTGGTGCCGGAAGAGCGTGAAGAGGCGGGCCTGCTCCTTCTCCTGGAGTTCGTTCCAGCGGACCAGGTGGATGCCCTCCTCCGCGAGGGAGGGGGCGACGTCCTCGTGGTAGCAGGCGGCGTGCCGGGCCATCAGCTCGCGGGAGCGGGCCCAGATCATCTCCAGGACCTCGCGGGGCTGGAGGCCGGACGCGGACCGGGTGGCGACACCGGTCGCGATACGGCGCTTCAGTCCGGCCACCCGGACCATGAAGAACTCGTCCAGGTTGCTCGCGAAGATCGCCAGGAAGTTCGCCCGCTCCAGGAGCGGGGTGTTCGGGTCCTCGGCGAGTTCGAGGACCCGCTCGTTGAACGCGAGCCAGCTGCGCTCCCGGTCCAGGAAGCGGCCCTGGGGCAGCTGGACGCCGTCGATCTCGGAGACCTCGTACGCGTCGAGGTCGGCGTCGATGTCCGGTTCCAGTTCGGAGACCACCGCCGAGTTGACCGTGTGCGGGCGGTGCGCCGCAATGGAGCCCACGGAGGGCTGCGCGTGCTGGACCGATGCCTGGGCGTTCGTGGACTGGCTCATATGCCCATTGTTCCGCGCGTCGCGGTTTATGGGCGCGTCGGAGCGCGCAGGTGGGAGCGTGGCGGGGAGGCGTCGGGCGTCCCCGTTCCTCGCGCTCCCCTCCAGGGGCTGCGAAGGCTCTGGCACGGCGGCGGTCATTGGCCGAGCCTCGCAAGTCCGTCTGAACCAATGGTTACGGAGACATGGCGTGTGGGATAGCGGGGGGCGGCTCGCGGACGTCTACGTGTCCGTACATCTGTCCATCACCGGTCCAGCATCGGTCCAGCACCGGTCCAGAGAGCACGTCCCTCCCTCCCCTCCCCTCCCCTCCCCCGCGGAGGGACGTGCGGTCGGTTCTCAGGGGGTGCGGCGGCGGAGCACAGCGAAGGCGGTGAGTGTCGCGGCGGCGGCCAGGGCGAGAAGGAGGCCGGTTTCGACGGACTGGAGCGGCCAGAAGTGCGACGGGGGGTGGTACGTCACGCTGATGTGCCGGACGCCGTCCGTGGTCGAGGTGTGCCGGTCCGCGACGAAGGCCGAGCGGGGCAGCTCCAGGGCGCCGGTCGCGTTGCGGGTGGCCTTGGGCCAGAGGTCCTCGCGGAGGCGTTCCAGCGCGTTGTAGAGGACGAGCGACGCCGCGAAGGCCACCCCGGCGGCGGGCAGGGCCCGGCGCAGCAGCAGCCCGGCGAGCGCGCCGAGCGCGAGGCCCGCCAAGGGGTACGCGACGGCGGTCGGGCCGGTGGCGATGAAGACGTCCGGGTAGTACCAGTCCCCGACCAGGTTGGGATCGTCGTTCTGCCGCGCCCAGAGGCTCACCAGCGCGACCGTGCCTGTCCCGGCGGCGAGCAGCACGGCCGGGACGGCGAGCTTGGCGGTCAGCCACTTGGCCGGCGTGACCGACTGGCTCCACGCCAGCTGTGCGGTGCCGCTCTCCAGCTCGCGTCCGACGAGCGCGCCGCCCGCCCAGGCGGCCACCGGGAAGATCGCGTACGACAGGGCCGCGGCGATCAGCGCGAGGGAGGCGCGGTAGGTGTCGTCGGCGGTGATCGCCTCGACCGAGGCGCAGGAGGGCAGGCCGTCGGCGGCGGCCGGCTCGGCGCACGCGCTCATGCCCCGGCGAGCCGTGTCGCCGATGGCGTACGTCCAGATCAGCACGGCCGTCGCGGCCGTCAGGGCCAGCCCCCAGAAGACCAGTGCTGTGCGGTGCACCCGCAGGACGGTCCAGGTCAGGCCGCGGGGGCCGCGGGCCGCCCGGCGCGTGGTGGGCAGGGCGATGGTCATACGGCGGCGCCGGTACGGCGGTTCAGCAGCCGGAAGGCGACCACCACCGCCAGGGCCGCCACCGCGAGGACGATGCCCGTCTCCACCAGCTGAAGGGGCCAGAAGTGGGAGGAGGGGTGGTAGTCGCGGTAGAAGCCGGCGATGTCGTGCTCGGCGAGGCACTTGGCGTCGTCGACGCAGATGGGGTCCGGGATGCGGGCGCCGGTGGAGGTGAGCGCGCCCTCGCCGAGGACCATGCCGATGTACTCGGGGTACCCGTGCTTGTTCGTGAGCGTCTCCACCGGCCACAGGTGCGGGCGCAGGCTGACGAGCGTGGACGTGAGCACCGCCGTGCCGACGACCGCGGTGGCGAGCGCGGGAAGGGCGCGGCGGTGAAGCAGGCCGGCGAGGACGCCGACGGTGAGGCCGAGCAGGGCGTAGGCGGTGGCGAGGGTGCCGTTGGCCTCGAAGGTGGCGTCCTGGTACCAGTCCCGCGAGCCCATCGCCAGGCGCAGCGAACCGTCCGACCACATCAGGCGGTGCAGCAGTGTGAGCGCCAGCGTGCCGGTGGCCAGCAGGGCGGCCGGCACCGCGAGCTTGGCGGCCAGCCAGCGGGCCGGGGTGACGGACTGCGTCCACGCCAACTGGGCCGTGCCGTTCTCCAGTTCGCGCCCGATCAGCGACGCGCCCGCCCAGGCCGCGGCGAGGAAGGGGACGAGGCCGAGCACTCCGGCGCCGAGGGCGCTCGCGGTGTCGTACCGGGTGTAGGCGGAGCCGATGTCGTCGCAGCCCAGGATCGGCTGCCCCGAGTCGCAGCCCATCCTCCGGAACTCGGCCCAGGCGGCGTCCGCGCCCGGACCGTACGCCCACAGCAGCGCTCCCGCGCCGAAGGCCGCCAGCAGCACCCAGAACCACAGCGCCGAGCGGTGCACCCGCAGCATCGTCCAGAGCAGTCCGCGCGGGCCCCGGGAGGACGCGGCTGCGGTGGACGTCTCGATGGTCGTCACGGCGGTCATACGGCGGCCTCCCGCGCGTCGTCGAGGCGGAGGGCCGGGGCCTGCGGGGCGCGCAGATGCGCCAGGACCAGCTCCTCCAGGGTCGGGGTGGTGGTCTGCCAGGCGTCGTCGAGGGGACCGTCCGGCCGTACGAGGGCGGTGAGTTGACGGCCCGTGGTGCGGGACTCGATCACGGTGTGCGGGTCCAGCGACGTGTCGGCCCGGCCGGTGACGAGCCGGTGTGCGGCGAGCACGTCGTCCAGCGGTCCGGCGAGACGGACGCGGCCGGCGCCGAGCAGCAGGAGGTGGTCGCAGGCGCCCTCCAGTTCGGCCACGACGTGCGAGGACATGACAACCGTGGTGCCGTGCTCGGCCGCGTCGGCCATGAGCGCCGCCATCAGCTGGTGCCGGGCCAGTGGGTCGAGGTCGGCCATCGGCTCGTCCAGCAGCAGCAGTTCGGGGCGCTTGCCGAGGGCGAGGGCGAGCGCGACGCGGGTGCGCTGGCCGCCGGAGAGTGTGCGGATCTTCGCGTCCGGGTCGAGTTCGCCCTCGTCCACGATCCGCTCGGCGACTCGGTCGTCCCACCGGCCGGGGTTCAGCTCGCGGCCGAAGCGCAGGGTGTCGGCGACGGTGAGATGGGGGTGCAGGGGCTTGTCCTGGGCGACGTACGCGAGCCGCTCGCGCACCGCCGCCGGGGCCTGACCGAGGACGGTGATCGTGCCGTCGGTCGGGCGCAGCAGCCCGGCGGCGAGGGAGAGCAGGGTGGACTTGCCGGCGCCGTTCGGACCGACGACGGCGCACACGCTGCCCGCCGGCAGCCGGAAGGCGCACCCGTCCAGTGCCGCCTTGCGCCGTCGCCCGAACGTCCTGCCCAGCGCGGCCGCCTCCATGGCGGTCTCGGTCATGACTCGTCCCCCTTGAAGTGCGTGTCCAGTACGGAAGTGAAGAGAGCGTCCACGTCGTCGCGGTCCAGCCCGGCCTCGCGGGCCCGTGCGGCCCACGCGTCCAGTTCGGCGCGCAGCGGCGAGTCGGCCGGCGCGGTGTTCAGCCCGCGCCGCACGAACGTGCCCAGCCCCCGCCGTGCCTCGACCAGTCCTTCGCGTTCCAGTTCGCGGTAGGCCTTGAGCACGGTGTTGGGGTTGATGGCGGTCGCCTCGACGACCTCGCGGGCCGTCGGCAGCTTGTCGCCCGGTTCCAGCAGGCCCAGGCGCAGGGCCTGTTTGGTCTGCTGGACGATCTGCACGTAGGTGGCGACGCCGGAGCGCCGGTCGATGCGGTACTCGACCATCCGTTGCACCACCCTTTCACTAATTGAGTAGTGAAAGGGTGGTGCAAGAGAAGGGGCGGCGTCAAGGTCACCGCCCCTTAAGGGAGTTATTTCAGGTTTTGAGTCGGGCTTCCGGGTCAGGTTTCCGTGCGGTACATCAGGTCCGTCTCGTACGTGGTGAACCCGAGCCGTTCGTACACCGACACCGCCGCCTTGTTGTCCGCGTCGACATAGAGCATCGCCGTCGGCAGCCCCTGTGCCGCCAGATGCCGCAGCCCGATCGTCGTCAGGGCCTTGCCCAGGCCGCCGCCCTGCGCGCCCGGTCGCACGCCGAGGACGTACACCTCGCCGAGCCCCTGCTCGGCGTGGACCTTCGTCCAGTGGAAGCCGATGAGTTCGCCGTCCCGCTCGGCGAGGAAGAACCCGGCCGGGTCGAACCACGGCTCGGCCATGCGGTCGTCGAGGTCGCGCTGGGTGAGGGAGCCCTGCTCGGGGTGGTGGGCGAAGGCGGCGGCGTTCACCGCGAGCCAGGCCGTGTCGTCCTGTCCCGGCACGAAGTTGCGGACCGTGACGCCCTCGGGGAGCACCGGGTCCGGCAGGTTCAGATCCGCCAGCGGGCGGCGCATCTGGCGCAGTTCGCGGAACAGGGTGAGGCCGAGGACCTGCGACAGATGGCGGGCGGCGGAGTGGCCGCCGTGGGCCCACACCCGCAGCCGCTTGCCGGACGCGCCGAGCAGGGCCGAGCCCAGCGCGCGGCCGTGGCCGTGGCCGCGGTGCGAGGGGTGGACGACGAGTTCGGCGGCCGGGGCCTCGACCGGGTCGGTGTCCTCCAGCTGGGCGTAGCCGACGAGTTCGCCGGCGACAGTGAGCAGCAGATGCGAGACGCCCTCGCGCTCTCCCCCGCGCAGTTGCAGCCGCCCCTGCTCGGACACCGCCTGCTGCCCGTCGTTCCGGGCGGCCTCCGCCAGCAGCTCCAGTACGGCCTCGGTCAGCTCGGGGGAGAGCGCGGAGTAGGTCTCGATGGAACGGGCGGGGAGGGAGCGTGCGGTGTCGTCGCTGGTCATGCGTACGAGGGTAAGGGGCGGTTCGGACAAAGTCCTGGCACAGAAGCAATCAAGGTGTAACCAGGAACCCCCTGTCGCGCTACGCGCGTTGACTCTAGGCTGCCGCCGGACAGGGGCATGTCACTTACGACTCACAGGGGGGCGGATGTCAGCCACATCCCACCAGCAGCACCGCAGACGCCGTACGTACGCACTGGTCGCGGGTGCCGCCGCGCTCGCCACCGCGGGCGCGCTGGCCGCGGCGCTGCCCGCGACGGCATCGGCGACGGCGTCGGCGGGGGAGAGCTCCCAGACGTACGGCGGTCACCAGTTCAGCCGCTACCAGGACGTCCAGCTGCTGTCCTTCAACGACCTGCACGGCAACCTTGAGCCGCCGGCGGGCTCCTCCGGCCGGGTCACCGAGCTCCAGCCGGACGGCACGACGAAGACCATCGACGCGGGCGGCGTGGAGTACCTGGCCACCCATCTGCGCCAGGCCCGCGAGGGCAAGAAGTACTCCATCACCGCGGCCGGCGGCGACATGGTCGGCGCCTCCCCGCTGATCTCGGGCCTCTTCCACGACGAGCCCACCATCGAGGCGCTGAACAAGCTCGACCTGGACGTCACCTCGGTCGGCAACCACGAGTTCGACGAGGGCGCCAGGGAACTGGCCCGCCTCCAGAACGGCGGCTGCCACCCCACCGCCGGCTGCTACACGGACGAGGAGTTCCAGGGCGCCGACTTCCCCTACCTCGCCGCGAACGTCCTCGACGAGAAGACCGGCAGGCCGATCCTCAAGCCCTACTGGGTGTGGAAGAAGAAGGACGTCAAGGTCGGCTTCATCGGCGTGACCCTGGAGGACACCCCCGGTGTCGTCTCCGCCGAGGGCGTCAAGGGCCTGAAGTTCAAGGACGAGGTCGAGACGATCAACAAGTACGCGCGCGTGCTCCAGGCACAGGGCGTGAAGTCGATCGTCGCCCTGATCCACGAGGGCGGGGCCCCGGCGTCCGGCGCGTACAACTACGACTGCGACTCCGCCGGCGCGGGCAATGGCATCTCCGGCCCGATCGTCGACATCGCCAAGAACATCACGCCGTCGGTGGACGCGCTGGTGACGGGTCACACGCACGCGGCGTACGTCTGCACGATCCCCGACCCGTCGGGCAAGCCCCGCATGGTCACCTCGGCCGCCTCCTTCGGCCGCCTCTACACCGACACCACGCTGACGTACGACCGCTTCACCGGCGACATCGCCCGTACGGCCGTGAAGTCCGCGAACCACGTGGTCACCCGGGACGTCCCCAAGGCGCCCGACATGACCGAGCTGATCAGCAGGTGGAACACCCTCGCGGCGCCCATCGGAAACCGTTCGATCGGCTACATATCCGCCGACATCGCCAACAGCGGCACCGAGTCCCCGCTCGGCGACCTGATCGCCGACGCGCAGCTGGCGTACGGCAAGGAGCTGGACCCGGAGACGGACCTGGCGCTGATGAACCCCGGCGGCATCCGGGCGCCGCTGACCTTCGCCGCCAAGGGCGCTGAGGGCGACGGCGTGGTGACGTACGCCGAGGGCTTCACGGTGCAGCCGTTCTCCAACACCCTGAACCTCCAGGACCTCACCGGCGCGCAGCTGATCCAGGTGCTGAAGGAGCAGGTGAGCGGCACGAACGCGGCCTCGCCGAAGGTCCTTCAGATCTCCTCGGGCCTGACGTACACCCTGGACCTGACGAAGTCGGGCGCGGACCGTGTGGTGACGGACTCGATCAAGCTGAACGGCGCGGCCATCGACCCGACGGCCACCTACCGCGTCGCGATGAACAACTTCCTCGCGGGCGGCGGCGACGGCTTCCCGACGCTGGGCCAGGGCACGAACGACCTCGTGGGCACGGACGACCTGACGGTGCTGGAGAAGTACCTGACGGCCAACTCCTCGGCCACGAACCCGATCGCGCCGCCGGCGGCGAACCGGATCACCGTCGTGAAGTGAAGCGGTGAGGTAGTTCAACGCGGTAGTTCGTGAACTGACGTGAACTAGATCGCAAACCCCCGGTAGAGGTTGCGGGTGGGGGGCGTGCGCATGGTCGGATGGGCCGATGCGTTCCCCCCACCACATAACGGCGCATCCCTATACAAACCCCTACGAGGAACTCGGCAGTCTGGACCACAGTCCGCTGGATGAATTCCTGGTCGAGGACACAGAGGACAGGCAGGACAGGCAGGACAGGCAGAACGGGCAGGACGGGCAGGACGAGCGGGAAGAGGCGGAGGCCCGGGACGATCCCTGGGCCCCGCCCAACCACCGCCGCAGCGGCCGGCGCAAGCGGCGCGGCCGGCTGGCGGGCCTGCCGTTCGCGATGAAGGCCGTGGTCGGCCTGCTCGTCCTCGCCGCCTTCCTCAGCCTCGCCGACCGCTGGGCCCTCCTCTATGCCGAACGCAGAGCGGCGGCCACCCTCAAGACCCGTCTGAACCTCGCGGCGGCGCCCGAGGTGGAGATCGGCGGCTTCCCCTTCCTCACCCAACTCGCCGACGAGCGGCTGGACTCGGTCAAGGTGACCGTCCCCGACGTGGCCGCCGACCGGGTCTCGCTGGCCCAGGTGACGGCGACGGCGACAGACGTACGGCTGGACACCGACGGCCCCGCCTCGGTGCGCGGCGCCGACGTCCCCCATCTGGAGGGCGACGTCCTGCTCTCCTTCGCCGACCTCAACCGTGAACTCGGCGCATCCCAGGTGACGTTCACCGGAGAGGGCCGTGACCGCGTCCGGGCGCGCGGCACCCTGCCGGTCGCCGGGCACGACCTCCGGCTGCGTGCCGAGGCCCGCATCCTGCGCGACGGCGATCGCGGCATCGCCACCCACATCGGCGGAATGCGCCTGGACATAGGGGACCTGGCCACGTACCGCCCCGGGGCCCGCGCGGCTCAGGGCCTGCACCTGAGCCGGGCGTCGGCGGCCCGGCTCGCACACGAGACCCGCAAGGCGAAGGCACTGCTGTCCATCCCGTCGGTGGTACGACGCCTGGGAGTGCCCGACTCCCTCGTCCGCGAGGCGCTGCGCAACGAGTCCAAGCTCACCGACCTGATCGGCACCCCCCGATTCGTCCGCCAGGCCATGCGCCTGAACCTCATCGACCTGGCCCTCGACCACCCTCAGCTCCTGGCCCTGCTGGGCTTCGACCCCGCCCTCCTCGACGCCCTGCCCCGCCTCACCCGCCCGGTCCTCGTCGACCAACTCTCCCTGGCCTTCCACCTGCCCGAGCCACCGAGCGGACAGCTGCGGTTGCGGGATGTGCGGGTGGAGAAGGACGGGATCAGGGTGCGGTTGGAGGGGGCGGGGTTGGCGGTGGGGCACTGAGCGGCCCCAACTGCCCTTGCCAGGAAGCCAAGCCCACTGTCATACCGTGCACTTACGATGCGTTGCAGCAAGTGAACGCGTGCCTGGGCAACGGCCCGGAGGGGGAGGCGACCATGGAGATCAGACTCGCGGACGCGCTGAAAGCGTTGCGGGACGAGCTGGCCGAGGCCACGCTCCAAGCGCAGGGCCAGCCGGTCAGGCTGCATGTTGACAACGTCAATCTGGATCTTCAGGTGATGGTCACCCATGCCAGGGAGAGCGGCGGTGGTGTGAAGTTCTGGGTGCTGTCGGCGGATGGAAAGGCGTCCGGGAGCACGGCCACCACCCATACCGTGTCGCTCCAGCTGAAGGCGGAGACGCCCAACGGCGGCCGGGTTCTCACCGGTACGGACGGGGCTGACCCCGTAGCCATGCCGGACTGAGTCCCGAGGGCTGACGAGTGTCAGGCATGACGGGTGGGTACGAGCGCGTCGCGCAGGTCGTCGGTACGGGAGGAGACGGGCCGCCGCGGCTGATGGGGTCCGGTTTCCTGCTGGTCGGCGATCTGGCGATCACCGCCGCACACGGGGTACGGGACGAATCCAGACGCTATGAGATACGGACCGCGGCGTCGGCCGGCCGTGCCGCGGTCCGGCGAGTGGTTGCGCACGCCGGTCGTGACCTCGCCCTGCTGGTGCTGGACGCGGAGCGGAATTTGCTGCCACCGGTCCGGTTCGCCGGCCTGCCGTGCGACATCGGCCAGATCGAGGTGCACGCGGTCGGCTTCCCCCGGTTCACGCTGGAGGACCAGCCGCGCAGCCATCAGATGAACGCAACCATCCAGCTCGGGTCGGACCGCACCGACCATCAGATTCAGTTGGCCGTCCGCACCAGTGATCCGTGGCCGTCGACCGCTGTTGAATCGCCATGGGCGGGATACTCCGGAGCCGGCATCCTCACCGTGCGGGAGGGGCTGCTGGCCGGGGTCGTCACCAGCCATCGCCCCGCTGGTGACCGCAGGGTTCTGACCGGAACCGACCTGGGTGACCTGCGGGATCCCGAGTTCCTGAGGGTCCTCGCCGAGCACGGTGTCGAGACGTGGCCGCTCCCGGCCAGGCAGGTCAGCGTCCCTGCCACTTCGCTCCCGCACTGGCTGCCACCCGGTGTCCGCGCGCTGCTGGACCGTCAGCGGGCAGAGGCGGATGAGCTTCCGTACCGCTTCCGGCAGGACCGCCGTCCGCGTCGGCTGACCGCTGTGTACGTCCGCCAGATGCTGAGCCGTCCGGAGGAGAAGGAGGCGGAAGGCTCCGCGGGGCAGGAGAACGCGGAGTACGGGCCAGGTGCCGGAGGTACGCCGACGGCCGGATCGCCGCGGCGGCTGGAGGACGTGCTGGCAGAGGTCATGGGCGGTGGCCCCGCCGGGCATCTGCTCGTCGAGGCCGGGCCCGGCGTCGGGAAGTCCACACTGCTGAACAGCTGCGCCCTGGACATGGGTGGTGCGGTCCTCGCGGCTCCGAGCGCGTCCGGCGGTCTCGTCCCTCTGCTGGTCAACGCCTCGCGGCTGGCCGGGGCCGAACACTCGCTGGAGAGCGCCGTCGCGCGGGCAACCGGCCTCGACACCGGGGATGGCAAACTGCCATGGCTGCCGTCCGGAGCCCGTTGGCTGGTCCTGGTCGACGCGTTGGACGAGGTGCACCACGACCAACGCGGCCGGTTCATCCGTCGCCTCGCCGACCAGGCCGGGAGCGATGCGCCCAGCGAGCTGTGCATGCTTGTCACCACCCGCCAGGATCCTGAAGCCAGGGGGGAGCTGAAGAAGGCCGGTTTCCATGCCTACACCCTGGATCCCTTCACCCGGCCGCGGCTGGAGGAGTTCGCCCACACGTGGTTCAAGGACTCCGGCCGCCCGGAGCTGACCAAGGACTTCCTCCAACAGCTCGACGAGGGCGGACTGAGCGACCTGCTGCGCAATCCGCTGTTGGCGACCGTCACCGCCATCGTCTTCGAGAACGCGCCCGGGACTCCACTGCCGGACAACCGCTGGGCACTGTACGAGCAGTTCCGGATGCAGTTGCTGGTTGCCAAGCGCGATCGGGCAGAGGACGGGTGGCGGCGACTGATGGCGCGGGCCGACGGTGTGCCGCGCGCCCGTAGCGCCGTGGTCTGGCTGAGGGAGCAGCTCGAGGAACTGATGCTCCATCTGGCCCACGCCCGGGTCGCCGGCGGCGCACAGGACCTACCGCGGACCGCGCTGCGCTGGTGGGAGGAGCACGCGACGGATGAGCGGGGCCGGCGATACGGCGCGGCCCCGCCTCTGGACGGTTGGCCCAACGCCGTCATGGACGCGCTGCTGGCAACGGGGCTGCTGGTTCGGGACGGCAGCGGCGTGGAGTTCCTGCACACGACATTCGCCGAGCATCTGGCGGCGGAATTGCTCGCCAGGGGTCTTCCGGAGGCCTTCGATCTCCGGGACGAGAGATTGCGTACGAGCCTGCTGGCAGCCTCGGGCCACACCGGCCATCCGCTCAGCGAACTCCACCGTGACGCACTCGTCCACTACTGCCACCGTCACCGGAGCAGCGGACGACGGTTGCTGGAATGGCTGTTGGCGGACGCGCACGGAAGCCATGAGCTGGCCGGCGCACTGCTGGCGGGGCGATGCCCGGCCGAGGACAGCCACTATCAGCGATTTCTGGAGATCGCCGAGGCCGGCTCCGACCCCGCCGTCTGGCTGACGCTGTCCCGCATTCGGCACCCCGCGGTCCAGGCGTACCTCCATGACCAAGCGCATTGCGCCGGTGCGTCGTACCGGTTGAAGGCTGCCGAAGCCCTGATGGCCCACGCTCCAGCGGATGCCGCGCGGGCCCTTGTGCAGATCTCCGCAATGCCGAACGCGGACATGTTCCACCTGCGGCGTGCGGCAGGCGTCCTGGTCGAGGGCCATCCCGAGCACGAGGAGGAGGCCGCAACGGTTCTCCGTACCGTCCTGGCCAACCGGCGAGCCGACGATCACGATCGGGAGGCAGCTGCCCGGGCCCTCGCCGAACTCGGCGACGACCATGCCGCTCAGGCCGCACGGATCCTCGCCCGGATCGCCGAAGACCCCCTGCTGAGCGGGGGTCGCCGCCTGTCCGCCGCGATTGTGTTGGCGCAACTGGGCGAGGAGCACCGCCCGGTCGCGGTTCAGGTCATTCGGGACCTGATGACCGACCCCCTGAACACTCGGTATTTCCGCCGGGGCGTGGCGATCATCCTTTCCAGAGTCGATGAGGCGTACGCCGAGGAAGCCGCGCGGATACTCCAGGACATCGCCGCCGACCCGGACGCCGATCTTTACGGGGAACGGATACGGTCCGCCATGGAGCTGACCCACTTCGCTCCCGAGTACCGGGAACACGCGGCCTGCGCCTGCAGGGCGATCATGGACGACGTCGCTGTGGATGCCGACCACCGCCTCTACGTCGGGCAGTATCTGGTGCGGCTGGGTGGCGCGTACGCGGAGGAGGCACGTCATCGGGCGCAGCGCATCCTGGAAGCGCGCCACATCAGCAAACGGGCCCGCAGGGCGGCGCAGCAATTCATTGCCAACGTGCCCAAGGACACGCTGGAGGAACAGCTGACGGCTTTGCGGCGCATCTTGGACCACCGCCGGGCCCACCCGTCACTGCGCCTGCACACCGCCACCCGCATGGCGAAGGCCGGAAGCGGTGTCGCCGACGAGGTGGCGCGTGCGCTGTACGGCGTGCTCGTCGACCGGTCCAGCAGTGCCAATGTGCGGGCAGGTGCTGCGACGGCGCTGCGCAGGCTCGGCGCGCCGGAAGTGGAGACGGCCGCCCGGAAGATCCGATCCCGGCTCTTGGACACCGGAATGCCGCGCAAGGATCGCCTCGTCGCGGCACAGGCATTGCTCGCGATCCAGGTGCCTCTGCCGGTGAACGATCCGGCGTTGTGGCAGGAACTGGTGGCGGGCCGTGACGTCGACCCGGGTGACGCGAACAATGCGGTGGAGGCCCTGCGCAGAACCCGTGGTGGTCGGATCGAGGAGACGGCAGCCGCCCTGCGCCGCCGATTGAGTGATCCACGACTGGGCGGCGAACAACGGGAGTTGGTCGCGCAGCGCTTCCACTCGCTCGGCGAACCTTGGCTGGACCTGATCGTGGCAGGGCTGCGGGCCGACCTCGACGGACCTGGCAGCGACCGCAAGCGTCGACGGACCGCCGCACGAGCGTTGCTGGCCCTCGGTGGCACGCATGTGCCCACGGATCCGGCGGTCCTGTTCGCCCTCGTCACCGATCGTCGGGCCAGTGACAGCGAAAGGCTGCTGGCCGCTCGCGCCTTGCTCTGTGTCGACGGCGGACGGGCCCGAGAGGTGGCTCGCGCCGTCGGCGCGATAGCCGCTCGGCGCAGTTCCGGTGAGATGGACTGGAACACAAGTGGGAACAGGAGTCTCGCCGTAGACATCCTGGTCAGCCTGGGCGAGCCGTATACCGATGGCAGCGCACGAACCATCCGCCAAGTGGCCCGGCGGCCGTGGACCCGTGCTCGCGACGGTATCGCGCTGTCCGAGCTCTTGATCACGCTGGGAGCGAAGCATGAGCCCGCCGCGGCCAGGATCCTGAAGCGTCTCATCAGACGGCGCTCAGCATCGCGCGAGGACCGGGTGCGCGCGGCGAATGAACTGATCGGCCTCGGCGGCAGATACGTCGACGATGCGGTGGAGGCTTTCAAAGCATTCGCCCATGGTTGGCTGTTCGTCCATGGCGACCGCCGCGACCTGGCCCACCTCATGGCCACGGCCGGCGGCAGGTACCGGACGTCGGCCGCCGAGATTCTGGCCGGCCTCATCACCAGTCCATGGACGACAGCCGAGGATCGCCGCCGGGACGTCAAGGCCTTGGTCGCCCTCGGCTCGGAGTTCCGGCCGGAGGCCATGCGCCTGCTTCGTGCCGTGATCGATGGAGACGGCTACGGCCCCGAAGCCGAGCAGGGCGCCGAGAAACTGCTGACCTGGCTGACTTCGGATGCGCGCGTAGTTCTTGACGGGGGCGACCCTGTGGAAACTCGCGGGTAGTTCCTCTCCAATTCTCAGGGCCTTTATAGATGCCTCGGTTGCTGCTACGTCAGGCCAGGCGGTGGACGAGCTGGGTGGTGAGTTCGTAGCGGGCGCCGACTATGGCCAGTTCGCCGCTGGTCACCTTCGCGGCGAGGTCCGGTTCGGCGGCGAGAGCGGTGCGGACGGACCGTACGTTGGCGTCGATGGTCGAGTCGACGCGGGCGTCGCCCTCCTTCGTGCGGTCTATGTTCGGGGCTATCCGGTCGGCGATGTACTGGATGTGCGCCGGCAACCGCTCGCCGCTCTCGTCCGCCGCGACGGCGGCCTTCACGGCACCGCACGACTGGTGCCCGAGCACCAGCACCAGCGGGATGTCCAGTTCGAGCACGCCGTAGGCGACGCTGCCGAGTACGGCCTCGTCCAGGACCTCTCCGGCGGAGCGCACGGTCATCAGGTCACCAAGGCCCTGGTCGAAGACCAGCTCCGGCGGCACCCGGGAGTCGATGCAGCCGAGGACGAGGGCGAAGGGGTGCTGACCCGACGTCAGGCTCTGGCGCACGGCGGGCGATTCGTCCGGGTGCCGCTCGCGGAAGGTGCGCCAGCGCCGGTTGCCCGCGGCCAGCTCGCGCAGGGCTTCCTCGGGGGTGCCGGGCCGGTGCCGGGTGGTCGTGGGGGTGGCGGAGGCGGGGGCCGTGCCGAGGGCGGCGGTGGCCCCCAGTGCCGCGGCCCCGGTCAGCCCGGCCCGCAGGAGTGCGCGGCGGGCGGGAGAGGGGAGGGCGACACGCTTGAGTGCGGATGCGGTCGGCTGGGCGCCGACGGCTCTGTCTGAGTTCACGGGACGGAACGTACGCTCGAAGGACAGGACAAACGTTCGCGTTACTGAATCATGGCCGATCGCGGGGAACTCATGATCGAGCGTTGGTCAGCTCTTGGTGTTCTCCCGCGCCCGCCCGCTGACCGCGATACGGAGGACGTCCGCGAGGCATTCTGTGGCCCGGGTACGTGCGATGCGCACCGCGCGTTCGCACGCCTTGGCGTCGGCCAGGATGGAGCGTGGTGTGGAGCGGCTCGTCGAGGCTGCCGGGTGGTGCTGCGGCGGGTCAGCGGGACTCCTGTACGCCGAGCAGAGTGAGGGCGTTGCGGATGCCCTCGTCGAGGAGTTCGTCGGAGAGTCGCCGGTCGGCCAGGGCGCGGGAGAGCTGCAGCGTTCCGACCATCATGGCGTAGACGCTGAGGGTCTTCGTGTGCACCGAGCGCGGATCGGCGGGCGCCAGGCGAGCGGCGATACCGTCGATGACGGCGAGCACGCCGTCGGTGTACGCCTGCTTGGTCTCGTCCGCGCAGCGCCCGATCTCATCGAGGAGTGCCGCGGAGGGGCAGCCGTCGTCGGGACTGTCTCGGTGCTGGGGCGACAGATACCGCCGTACGATCTGCTCGAGTCCGGCGATGCCGGGGGCCGCCTGCTCGATGACGTTCGCGTACTGGGCGCTCAACTGGTCCGCGACCGCGGTGGCCACGAGGTCGTCCTTGGATGCGAAGTGGGCGTAGAAGGCGCCGTTGGTCAGTCCGGCGTCCGCCATCAGCGTCGAGATGCCCGAGCCGTCGATACCGTCCCGCTTGAACCGGCGGCCGGCGGTCTCGATGATCCGCTGCCTCGTCGCCTGCTTGTGCTCTTTCCCGTAACGCGCCACGCGCTCGCTCCTTTGTGCGCCGGATGATGGGTCACCTGCCCTCCGGCGGCTTCGCTCATCGTATTGGATTGCGAACGTACTCCAATGGTGTGGGTTCAGTCGTTGTCGGGCGCCATCGAGATCACGACCTTTCCGGCCGTGGTACGGCCCTGCTCGACGTACGCCATCGCCTCGAGCGTCTGGTCGAAGGGGAACGTTCGGTCGATGACCGGGCGGAGCTGTCCGTTGTCGTACAGGGCGCCGAGTTCACGGAGCTGGGAGCCGCTGGCCTGCATGAAGAAGAACTGATAGCGCACGCCCAGGGCCTTGGCCTGCTTGCGCACCTTGCGACTGAGCGCGGTCATGACCACGCCGATGAACGAGGGGGCGTCGAGTTGCCTGGCGAACCCGACGTCCGGCGGGCCGACGACACCGATGGCCAGGCCGCCCGGCTTCAGCACTGTCAGCGACTTCTCGAGGTTCGCCCCGCCCAGGGAGTCCAGCACCAGGTCGTAGCCGGACAGCACCTGCGAGAAGTCCTCCTTGGTGTAGTCGACGACGATGTCGGCGCCGAGGCTCCTGACCAACTCCTCGGTGCGGCTGTTCGTGGTCGTCGCCACCGTGGCACCGAGGTGCTTGGCGAGCTGGATGACCGTCGATCCGAGGCCACCGGCACCGGCGTGGACGAGAACCTTCTGACCCGGCTTCACCTGGGCACGGTCGACGAGGATCTGCCGGGCGGCCAAGGCCACCAGCGGTACCGCGGCCGCCTCGCGGAGGGTGAGTGACTCCGGCTTGGGTGAGACGTCGTCCTGGTCGATCGCAATGAACTCGGCGAAGCCTCCGATCCGCAGGTCGCGGGGACGTGCGTAGACCTCGTCGCCGACGGCCACGTCGCGCACGGCGGACCCGACCTGCGTCACGACGCCGGCGACGTCGTGGCCGAGCACGAAGGGCAGCTTGTACTTCAGGAGTCGTTTGAACTCCCCGTTGCGGACCATTTTGTCCAGCGGGTTGATGCTGGCGGCGCTCACTCGGACCAGGACGTCGCTGTCCCCGACGGTGGGCTCGGGAACGTCTGCGGCGCGTACGCCGTCCTTGCCGTACTTCTCGACGATGAATGCCTTCATGGCAGCCGTCCTTTGCGTGATCTTCTCGGGATCTCGGCGTCGTCCATCTGCGCCGGGTGGGGGTGCTCGGGCGCCAGGCGGAAGCCCACGACGAGTGAGCGGGCTCCGGCCGCCTTGGCGATGTGGCCGGCGGCCTTGTGGTCCGATGGGATCGAGGCGGTGACCGATCCGCCGAAGTGGAAGTGGAGCAGCGCCCTGTCGGGGTCGGCGCCCTCGGGGATGGCCCACAGGGCGGGGACGCCGTCGACGTTCAGGAACTGCGCGAACTGCTGTGCTTCCGCACTGATTCCCATGGTGAGACCGGGTGCGACGTCAGCCGGGCATCCGGTTGAATCTGCGGATCTGCTTGTCGAAGATCCCGGCGGGGACGAGGCGTCGCGCGGTGGTGATGCGTGAGGCGAGCGGTCCGGCGGTGTAGCGCAGCTTCGGCTTCGGGGCGGTGGCTGCAGTGACGATCTCCTTGGCGACGACGGCGGGGTCGTCGCCGGCCTCCATCGCCGCGGCGACCACCTCGTCGAAGGCACGCCGCCGCTCCGCATACAGCGGCAGCGGCGTGTCGGGCTGCGCGGCATTGGCGTCGAAGGCGGTCCGGGTGTAGCCGGGCTCGACGAGCAGGACGCGGACGCCGTGCTCGCGGACCTCGTGGTCCAGGGACTCGGAGTAGCCCTCGACGGCGTGCTTCGCCGCGACGTAGAGGGCCATGTAGGGCTGCGGGATGACGCCGAGGACGGACGAGAGGTTGACGATGCGGCCACGGCCCTGGGCGCGCATGTGCGGCAGGACGGCCTTAGTCATGCGGACGAGGCCGAAGAAGTTGAGGTCGAAGAGGCGCTGGGCCTGGGCGACGGAGTTCTCCTCGGCGGCGCCGGCCGAGCCGAGACCGGCGTTGTTGACGAGGACGTCGATCCGACCGAACCGTTCGATCACTTCCCGTACGGCGGCGGTGACGGATTCGTCACTGGTCACGTCGAGGTCGAGGAAGGTCACACCGGCGGGCGGGGTGAGCCCCGAGGTGTTCCGCCCGGTTCCGATCACCTCGAACCCGGCTGCGACGAAGGCGCGAGCGGTTGCGTTGCCGATCCCCGATGACGCCCCCGTTACGAGTACTACCGGCCGATCTGTCGCCATCACAGACTCCCTAAGTCATTGAATTACGATCGTTTAACTTACGATCGTAAGGCTATAGCGGGGCGGTGCGGATGGCAAGGAGCGGCTCCGGCGATCTCCGGGAACCTGCGGCTTGGTGCGGGAGGGGAGAGCAGGGGGGGCGAGGGAGGCGGCAGGCCAGCGACCCCAAGGGGCCGTGCATCCTGTACTTCGACGACGGCTACGGGTGGCTGCTCTATAGCTTCAATCGGCGCTTCGAGAATCCGCAGATCCTGGTGTACGAGGTCTTCTGGCAGGAAGCCGACCCGCTTGAGCTCCCTACACCGCCTCCGGCGGCGGAGTAGGCGCCCCCGGCAGCCGTACCGTGGCCACCGTCCCGCCCCCCTCCGCGCGGGTCAGCGTCACCTGGCCGCCCGCCTGCTGCACCGTACGCGCCACGATCGACAGGCCCAGGCCCGATCCCGGCAACGCGCGTGCGCTCGGGGAGCGCCAGAAGCGGTCGAAGACGTGGGGGAGTTCGTCGGCGGGGATGCCGGGGCCGTGGTCGCGGACGGTCAGGACGCCGTTGTGCAGGGCGACCTCGATCGTGCCGGCCTCGGGGCTGAACTTCACGGCGTTGTCGAGGATGTTGACAACGGCGCGTTCGAGGGCCGCCGGTTCCGCCCGTACGTACCAGGGCTGGATGTCGGCGGTGATCGTCAGCTCCGGGCCGCGGAGCCGGGCGCGGCGCAGGGCGGACTCGACCGTGTCCGCCAGTGAGATGACCTGGACGCGCTCACCCCGCTGGCCCTCCGAGCGGGACAGCTCCTGCAAGTCGCCGATCAGGGCGCCCAGTTCGGTCATCTGCGCCTTGACGGAGGCGAGCAGGGCCTTGCGGTCCGCCTCGGGGATGGGGCGGCCGGTCTCCTCGCTGCGGGTGAGGAGTTCGATGTTGGTGCGGAGGGAGGTGAGGGGGGTGCGCAGTTCGTGGCCGGCGTCCGCGATGAGCTGCTGCTGGAGTTCGCGAGAGCTGGCCAACGCCGAGGTCATGGAGTTGAAGGAGCGGGAGAGGCGGGCGACCTCGTCCTCGGCTTCGTCCTCGACCGGGATGCGGATGTTCAGGTCCTCGGTGCGGGCGACGTGTTCCACGGCATCGGTGAGCTTGTCGACGGGGCGCAGCCCGGCACGGGCCACGGCGAGGCCGGCGGCGCCCGCACCGATCACTCCTACGCCGGAGACGAGGAGGAGGATGAGGGCGAGGTCGTTGAGGGTGGACTGGGTGTTCTTGAGAGGGACCGCGACGAGGAGCGCGGTGTCCGGGTAGAGCTGAGGGGGGCTCACCGGGCTCTGGCTGACGACCAGCGGCGCGGTGAACACGCGTACGGCGTTGCCGTCCGAGTCGGTGCCGTTGCGGATGACCCCGTCGAGAGCCCCGTCGAGGGCGTTTCCGCCGCTGCTGCTGTTCGCTTCCTTAATCACATCCTTGTCGGCGCTGGTGACCTTGACGGTGCCTGCCGAGGTGGAGGAGACGCAGGGCGTTCCGTCTGCCTTGACCAGTTGGATGTAGGTGCTCTGCGTCCGCAGGCCGTTGATGCCGGCCTGGTCGGTCTGGTTCGTCTGGACACTCTGGGGGCAGGCGTCGAGAAGGTCCACGACCTGGCTGTACCGCTGGGGCTGCGACATCTTCCTGAGGTCGGCGTTGAGCTGCTCGTACAGCTTCCCCTGCACGATGAACCAACAGGTAACCGAAACCGCCGCCACCGCGAACGCCACCGCCGCCGCCACCAGCAGCGCCAGCCGTGACCGAATGGGCAGCGACCGGAACCGGCGTAGTACCTTCCTCACTCCGCCCCGCCCTGTCGCAGCACATACCCCACGCCCCGCACCGTGTGCACGAGCCGCGGCTCGCCGCCGGCCTCGGTCTTGCGGCGCAGGTACATGACGTACACGTCCAGCGAGTTCGACGAGGGCTCGAAGTCGAAGCCCCACACGGCCTTCAGGATCTGCTCACGCGTCAGGACCTGGCGCGGATGCGCCATGAACATCTCCAGCAGCGTGAACTCGGTACGGGTCAGCTCCACCGGCCGCCCACCCCGCGTGACCTCCCGCGTCGCGAGGTCCATGCGCAGATCGGCGAAGGTCAGCGCCTCGTCCTCCTCCGCCGCGCCCGCGCCGGCCGCCGCCGCGTAGGAGCTGCGCCGCAGCAGCGCGCGGACCCGGGCGAAGAGTTCGTCCAGTTCGAAGGGTTTGACCAGGTAGTCGTCGGCGCCCGCGTCGAGGCCCGTCACGCGGTCGCCGACCGTGTCGCGGGCGGTCAGCATCAGGATCGGTGTCGTGTCGCCGGCGCCGCGGATGCGGCGGGCGGCGGTCAGGCCGTCCATACGCGGCATCTGGATGTCGAGGACCACCAGGTCGGGCCGGTAGGCGGTCGCCTTCTCCAGGGCGTCCGCGCCGTCGACCGCGACCTCGGTGTCGTACCCCTCGAAGGCGAGGCTGCGCTGAAGTGCTTCACGCACCGCCGGCTCGTCGTCGACGATCAGGATGCGCTGGGGGTCACGGTCGCCGTCGGCGGGGCTCATGGGCTCGGATCCTCGGGTGCGGTGGGAAAGGGGGCTGGCCGGGGGAGGGCTGAGCGGGCGGAACGCCTTCAGCCTCGCACGTTCTCAGCCGCGTACGGTACGGCGACGGCCGCGGGCGGCGGCGGTACGGCGGCCCGCGCGCGAGTCGGCGGTCGCCAGCTCGGGCGCCCGGGACGCGGCCGTCGGGGCGTGCAGGGCACCGGCGACGGCGAGGGCCAGGGCGAGGTCGGCCGGGCCGACGCCGGTCGCGGTGTGCTCGATCTGCTGGATCATGGTGCGCTCCCGCTTGCGTCTCGTGGTTCAGTCGGTGGAGCCGGCCCGCAGCTTCGCGAGGTCGGCCTTGACGGTGTTGATCGGGATCGCGAAGCCGAGGCCCACGCTGCCCGCGTCGGACGAGCTCGAACCGGCGGCCGAGTACATCGCCGAGTTGATGCCGATGATGTTGCCGTTCATGTCGATCAGCGCGCCGCCGGAGTTGCCGGGGTTCAGGGACGCGTCGGTCTGGAGGGCCTTGTACGTCGTCGTGGACGAGCCGGTGTCGCCGTTGAACTGCTGACCGCCGAACTCGAACGGCCATCCGCCGCCCTGCTGTTGCTGCCGGCCCTGGCTCTCGTCCGTCGAGACGGTCACGTCACGGTTGAGCGCGGAGACGATGCCGCTGGTGACGGTGCCGGTCAGGCCCTCGGGCGAGCCGATCGCCACGACCTGGTCGCCGACCTGGACCCCGTCGGAGTTGCCGAGGGTGGCCGTCGTCAGCCCGGAGGCGTTCTGGAGCTTGATCAGCGCGAGGTCCTTGCTGCTGTCGGTGCCGACGACCTCGGCGGTGTACTCCTTGCCGTCGCTGGTCGTCACCTTGACCGAGGAGGCGCCGGAGACGACGTGGTTGTTGGTGATGATCTCGCCGTCACTGGTGATGATCACGCCCGAGCCGGTGGAGGAACCGGCGTTGGACTGGGCATTGATCTCGACGATGCTCGGACTGACCGCCTTGGCGACCCCGGAGACCGTGCCCTTCTGGCTGGAGGGGACGACGTTGGCGCTGGTGGAGCTGGAGGTGGCGACGGTGTCGCTGCCGGTGAGCTCCTGGATGCCGTACGCCGTACCGCCACCGATCGCCGCGGCGACGATCGCCACGGCGGCGAGCAGGGCGACGGGTCCACGGGGCCGGCGCCGCGACCTCGGCGGGTGGGCGACGGGCTCGGTGAGGAGTGCGGTGGGGGCTTCGCCGCCCGGCTGGACCGTCGGCTCGTGCGCCGGCGGGGGCGGCCACTCGGGGTTCATGGGGGAGGAGGCGTGCTGCTGGGCGTACCCGGACTGGTACGGGTTCTCGTGATCGCCGCTGCGGCGGAAGCTCTCGGTCATGGCAACGAGCTTGTCGCCCGACCATGAGAGCTTCCTGAGTGCCGACTGAGAAGCCCGGCAGAAGGTCGTATGCCCGATATAAAGGCGGTTCTGGAAGGGTGGCGAGCTCTCTCAGACAAGCTTCAGAGAGTTGCCCTCAGCGCTCAGGCGCACCCTCAGACGCACCGCTCAGGCGCACCCGCACGACCGGCGCGCGACCAGCCGCGAGGGAAACACCTTCAGCCGCTCCCGCCGCGACCCGGCGACCCGCAACCCGTCGTCGAGCACAAGATCCACCGCGGCCCGAGCCATCGCCGACCGGTCCGACGCGACGGTCGTCAGCGGAGGATCCGCCAGCGCCGCTTCCTTGATGTCGTCGAACCCGGCGACCGCCAACTCCCCCGGAACATCGATCCGCAGCTCGCGCGCCGCCCGCAGCACGCCGATCGCCTGGTCGTCGGTGGAGCAGAAGATCGCGGGCGGGCGGTCCGGCCCGGCGAGAATGTCGAGCGCTATGCGATACGCGTCGTAGCGGTTGTACGGCGCCTCGAAGAGCCGCCCCTCGGTGGGGATCCCCGCCTCGGCCATCGCGCGCCGCCAGCCCTCGACGTGGTCGGAGACCGGGTCGCCGACCGCCGGGGTCTCCGCGGTGCCGCCCATACAGGCGACGTACTCGTAACCGTGCTCGATGAGGTGGCGTACGGCGAGCTGGGCGCCGCCCAGGTCGTCCGTCACGACGGCGACGTCGTCGATGGCCTCCGGGCGCTCGTGGAGGAGCACGACCCGGGCGTCCCACGCCTCGATCTCGGCGGCGGCCAGGTCGTTGAGCGCGTGGGAGACGAGGATGAGCCCCGAGACGCGCATACCGAGGAAGGCCCGCAGGTAGTGGACCTCGCGCTCGCCGACGTAGTCGGAGTTGCCGACGAGGACCATTTTTCCGCGCTCGGCGGCGGCCCACTCGACCGCGTGCGCCATCTCCCCGAAGAAGGGCTGGCGTGCGTCCGGCACGATCAGGCCTATGAGATCCGTACGCCGCGACGCCATCGCCTGGGCGACCCGGTCGGGGCGGTAGCCCAGCTCCTTGATCGCGGCGAGGACACGCTCGCGCGTGGCCGGGGCGACCGGCCGGGGTCCGTTGTTGATGACGTAGCTGACGACGGCAGTGGAGGTACCTGCAAGTCGCGCGACGTCATCGCGAGTCACCTTGGCCACGCGCGGAGTCTACGCGGATGGACCCGCTCTGGGCAGGGCGTGAAGGAGGTCCCTTGCCGCCCGGCCGTCACCCTTCTGCGCGAAAGTTGCGCCGGTGACGCCCCGCCCGAGCGTCCGCTGTGCCTTTCTATGCCTCGGCCGTGACCTCGACGCCGTCCAGGGCGCCCGCCTCGTCCGTATCCTCCGGCTTTGCCTGACCGGCCTTGGCCTTGGCCTCGTCGCCGGACCGGTCGCCCTTCTCCGGGGTAACGAATCGATAACCGACGTTCCGGACGGTCCCGATCAGTGACTCGTGCTCGGGGCCGAGCTTCGCGCGCAGACGTCGTACGTGGACGTCGACCGTCCGGGTGCCGCCGAAGTAGTCGTAGCCCCAGACCTCCTGCAGCAGCTGTGCGCGCGTGAAGACGCGGCCCGGGTGCTGGGCGAGGTACTTGATGAGCTCGAACTCCTTGAAGGTGAGGTCGAGGACCCGCCCCTTGAGCTTGGCGGAGTAGGTCGCCTCGTCGACCGACAGGTCGCCGTTGCGGATCTCCATGGGGGAGTCGTCGTTGACGATCTGCTGGCGGCCCATGGCGAGCCGCAGTCGCGCCTCCACCTCGGCCGGGCCCGCGGTGTCCAGCAGTACGTCGTCGATGCCCCAGTCGGCGGTGACGGCGGCGAGGCCGCCCTCGGTCACCACGAGGACGAGCGGACAGCCGGGGCCGGTCGACCGCAGCAGCTGGCACAGGCTGCGGACCTGCGGCAGGTCGCGCCGGCCGTCGACGAGGATCACGTCGGCGCCCGGGGTGTCGACGAGGGCGGGGCCCTCCGCCGGAGCCACGCGCACGTTGTGCAGCAGCAGGCCAAGTGCCGGGAGCACCTCCGTCGACGGCTGGAGGGCATTGGTCAGGAGCAGCAGTGAACTCATACGTCTGGTTCCTCCTCGGTCCCTGCGAGGACGTGTTTGGTACGTCACCTGCTCTGCGATCCCGGGGAGCTCGTACACCTGCGGTCACCTGGAGTTTCCCGCTTCGTATACAACGCGTCCGAAAGCACAAAAGGACCCGGGGGCTACGCTGCCCGAGTCCTCTGTCCAGCAGAATAGCCGACATGGGCGCTGGTACGGCAGGTCATGTGGCACGATCGACGGTTCGTCCGAACTTTGAGACGGTCAGACGTACACCTTTGCGGACGATTCTGGCCGCCGATGACGGGGTGGCGATCGATTCCGTATACGACCCGGGCACGGTCGTATACGACGCCTCGCGTTCATCCACCGGTGACCTGGTCTTCGTCGTCGCCCACGGCTTCACGGGCGACGTGGACCGGCCGCATGTACGACGGGTGGTCGCCGCCCTCACCCGGCACGCCGCCGTCGTCACCTTCTCCTTCCGCGGGCACGGTGCCTCGGGCGGGCGCTCGACGGTCGGCGACCGCGAGGTGCTCGACCTGGCGGCCGCGGTGCGCTGGGCCCGCGAGCTCGGGCACACACGCGTGGTGACCGTCGGCTTCTCCATGGGCGGCTCGGTGGTGCTGCGGCACGCGGCGATGTACGGCGAGAGGGAGGGCGGGGCCGGAGCGGACGGGGCGCACACGGACGCGGTGGTGTCGGTGAGCGCGCCGGCGCGCTGGTACTACCGGGGCACTCCCCGCATGCGCCGGCTGCACTGGCTGGTGACC
This sequence comes from Streptomyces sp. NPDC111802, assembly GCF_055634335.1. NCBI lineage: Bacteria > Bacillati > Actinomycetota > Actinomycetes > Kitasatosporales > Streptomycetaceae > Streptomyces > Streptomyces sp. NPDC111802. The sequence continues at coordinate 56,224 of NZ_JBVKCZ010000042.1, forward strand.
CGGCCCGAGGGACGTCTGGTGGGCCGCTACGGATTCCGCACCCGGATCCATCACCGCGGGTGGGACCCGGTGCCGATGTCCCCGGTGGAGGCCGTCCCGAGGATCGCGCCCACACCGCTGCTGATCGTGCACGGCGAACTGGACGGCTACTTCCCCCTCGACCACCCGCGCATGCTGGCCGACGCGGCCGGTGACCATGGCGAACTCTGGCTGGAGCCCGGCATGGGGCACGCCGAGCACGCGGCCTCCGAGGGACTGCTGGCCCGGATCGGGGACTGGGCCGCCGGCCGGGCGGGCTAGCCTGGTCGATGCTCACCGCCCTTGCTTCCTGACGTCCTGACTTCCTGGCGGTGATCACGTCAATCGATTGAGGAACCAGATGGCAAAGGTCACGGTGCGCTACTGGGCCGCCGCGAAGGCCGCCGCCGGGGTCGCCGAGGAGCCGTACGACGCGGACACGCTCGCCGAGGCGCTCGACGCGGTGCGTGCGCGACACCCCGGGGAACTGACGCGCGTACTGCGGCGATGCTCGTTCCTCATCGACGGTGACCCCGTGGGTACCCGCGGACATGAGACGGTACGGCTGGCCGACGGCGGCACGGTCGAGGTGCTCCCGCCGTTCGCAGGAGGGTGAGATGACCAACCAGCCGTATGAGGGCGGGACCCCTTATCAGGGGAACCAGCAGGGTCACGAGGGATACGACCCGTACCAGCGGCAGACGCCGCCGCAGGGGTGGCCCGCACAGCAGCAGCCGTACGACGATCCGCAGGCCGCCCAGCAGTACACGCAGCAGTGGCAGGGGCAGACCTGGGAGACCCAGATGCAGCCGCCGGTCCCGCCGGCCGCGGCGCCGGAGACGGCCTACGTGCCGCCGCAGACGGGGGCGGCGGCGGGGCCTTATGTCACCGGGTACCAGGACTCGGCCGGGTACCAGGACCAAGTCGGCTACCAGGACCCAGCCGGGTACCGGGACCAAGGGGCTGCCTCCTCGGAGTACCGGGGCGGGCATGCGCCGGGGTATCAGGCGGGGGGCTGGGACGGGGTGCCGTCTCAGGGGCACGCGCAGGCTCAACCTCAGCCTCAGGTGCAGGGGCAGACCGGGCAGTCGTATGCCCAGCCCCGTCCGCAGGCACAGGCACAGGCGCAGGCGCAGCAGGTTCGCGCCCAGGCGCCCCGGTCCGGCGCGGAGGCGGAGGCTGACGCTGAGGCCGAGCAGGGGGACGGCCCCTCCTACGGGCCCGCGACCGTCGCCGGGAACTCCCGTATCACCGACGCCCAGCGGGCGCGGCTCGAGGGCCGTTCCCCGATCATCGGGCCGGGGATGCAGCCGGCCGGGCTCACGGCGCTGCTGGGGCTGCTGCTCTCAGTGGCGGCTGCCATCGGGTCGTACGCCCTGCTCGTACCCCTCGTCGCCCTGCAGGCGGTGACGGCGGCGGGCTGGTTCCGGCTGAACGGCATGTGGCCCGCCCGGCAGGGCATCGCGCTGGCCTTCGCGGGGGCGCTGACGGCGGACGTGGCGTTGCTCGCCGCGGACCGTGCGCCGGCGGCGATCCTTGGCACGCTGGGTGTCTGGGTGCTGCTGGCGCTGGTCCTCCAGCTGCGGTCGCACGCGGATCCGGATGAGCGGATGTACGGGCTGATGGCGGCGGTGGCGTCCGCGGCGCTGGCGATCGTCGCCTCGGGGTACCTCGCGGCGGAGGCGGACGCGGTGACGGTGGGCGCGGCGGCGGTCGCTGTCGCGGTCGTGGTGCGGGCGTTGCCGTTGCCCACGGTGGCGTCCGTGGCGGCCGCGTTGCTCGCGGGTGTCGGTGCGGGTGCCCTGGTCGGTGCGATCACCGGGGTGGGGGCCGGTGGGGCGCTGCTCGGTGGGGGCGCGGCGGTGTGTGCGCTGATCGGGCACCGGGTGGCGAGCTACGACTATCCGTCTCGGTTCGTTCACTTCACCGCGGGCGTGGCGCTGCCGTTGGCTGCCGCGGCGCCGGTGGTCTATGTGCTGGGGCGCGCGCTGGTCTGAGGCGCCGGGGGTTCCTCGCCGGTGATCCCTCACCTGTCACAGCTGATCGACAATCCCGCCGTCTCCCGCCACGCCAGGGTTACCCTCGCGCTGGACGGCCACCCGGTCGTCGGTGACCGTCGTCGTTGATGACCGTTCAGGTGGGGGAACACCACAACATGCGCGCCCTGCGGATACTGCTGATAGTCGTCGTGATCCTGGGCGGACTCTTCGTGCTGGCCGACCGGCTCGCCGTCGGGTTCGCCGAGGACGAGGCGGCCGGGAAGCTTCAGGCCAGCGAGAGCCTCGCCGACGCCCCGGACGTGTCCATCAAGGGCTTCCCGTTCCTCACCCAGGTCGCGAGCGGCACGCTGGACGACGTCGAGGTCGGCATCAAGGACTACGAGGCCGCCGCCGGCCCCGACGGCAAGACGATCAGGATCGACGACCTCAAGGCGAACATGAAGGGCGTCGACTTCTCCGGCGACTACAGCTCCGCGACCGCGGCCAGCGCCACCGGCACCGCGTCCGTCACCTACGCCGAACTGCTGAAGACCGCCAAGTCCGAGCCCACCCAGGTCGCCCCCGGCGTCACCGCGAACGTCGTCGGCCTCTCCGACGGCGGCAACGGCAAGATCAAGGTCGCCGTCGAGGCCACCGTCCTCGGCACCAAGCTGCCCAACCCGGTCTACGTCCTCAGCTCGGTCACCGCCCAGGGCGACACCGTGCGGGTGAAGGCCGACACGCTGCCGAACTTCGGCGGCGCCGACATCGCCGAGAACCGGGCCCGCGCGATCACCGACTTCGAGCAGAAGATCGACGGCCTCCCCGGCGGCATCCAGCTCGACAGCGTCCAGGCGGCGAAGGACGGCGTCGAGATCACGGTGAAGGGTTCGAACGTCCGCCTCGCCGGGTAGTACGGCGGCGGGCGGAGCCCCTGGGCTCGTGGGTCCGTTGGCTCGTGGCTCCGTGGAGTGTCTCGCGTCCAATTGGCGAGACGGCGTCGTCCGTACCGTAGATGTGACGCGAGACGCATGCCTCAGGAGACTGCGTAACGGCCAACCCGAAGGCTCTCCCTTCCCACATCCCGGACGATCGTGTCTCAGAATGCGACACGCCGGTGACACGCCCGCCTGTCTCTCCCTACGATCGAGGCCATGAAGCGACAGGCGGATCTCACGAAGCGGCGGGCAGTGGACCTCTGCCGCGTTGCCGCCATGCTCTGTCGCCCCTTCTGAGCGGAAGCTTCGACTTCTGCGTTTCCCCCTGCCCTGACCAGGGCACAGGTGCGCCGTCTCGGCATGATCCCGCGCACCCCCTCACACTCGCACGCCCCGCCGCAACTGCCCCGGAGGAGAGAAGAGATGAGCCGCAGCGACGTCCTCGTCGACGCCGACTGGGTCCAGGAGAACCTGGACGACCCCAACATCGCGATCGTGGAGGTGGACGAAGACACGTCCGCCTACGAGAAGAACCACATCCAGAACGCGATCCGCATCGACTGGACCAAGGACCTGCAGGACCCGGTCCGCCGCGACTTCATCGACCAGGAGGGCTTTGAGAAGCTCCTGTCGGCGAAGGGCATCGCCAACGACACGCTGGTGATCCTCTACGGCGGCAACAACAACTGGTTCGCGTCCTACGCCTACTGGTACTTCAAGCTCTACGGCCACGAGAACGTCAAGCTTCTCGACGGCGGCCGCAAGAAGTGGGAGCTGGACGCCCGCGAGCTGGTCGAGGAGGTCCCGGAGCGCCCGGCGACCGACTACAAGGCCAAGGCGCAGGACAAGTCCATCCGTGCCTTCCGTGACGACGTCGTCGCCGCGATCGGCTCGCAGAACCTGGTCGACGTCCGCTCCCCCGACGAGTTCAGCGGGAAGCTCCTGGCCCCCGCCCACCTGCCGCAGGAGCAGTCCCAGCGTCCGGGCCACGTCCCGTCCGCCCGCAACATCCCGTGGTCCAAGAACGCCAACGACGACGGCACCTTCAAGTCGGACGAGGAGCTCAAGGAGCTCTACGCCGAGGAGCAGGTCGACCTGGCGAAGGACACCATCGCCTACTGCCGTATCGGTGAGCGCTCCGCGCTGACCTGGTTCGTCCTGCACGAGCTGCTCGGCGTGGAGAACGTCAAGAACTACGACGGCTCCTGGACCGAGTACGGCTCCCTCGTCGGCGTTCCGATCGAGCTCGGCGCCAACAAGTAAGACCCACCCGTAGATCCCGACCGGCCTTCCTTCCGGTCAGACCCCAATCTGGAGAAAGACATGTGTGGAGCGAAGGCCGGCGGCCCCGACGCCTCGACGATCAAGCCCGGTGAGACCACGATCCAGGGTCAGGTGACGAAGGACGGCGAGCCGGTGGTCGGTTACGTCCGACTGCTGGACTCGACCGGCGAGTTCACCGCGGAGGTCCCCACCTCCGCCACGGGCCAGTTCCGCTTCTACGCGGCCGAGGGCACCTGGACCGTCCGCGCCCTGGTCCCCGGCGCCACCGCCGACCGTACGGTCGTCGCCCAGCAGGGCGGCCTGGCGGAGGTCGCGATCGCGGTCTGAGACGCCTCGGTCCCTGAAGGGCCGCATCCCACGGGTTGGACACCTGGGATGCGGCCCTTCGGCATGCCGGGACGGCAATCGGACCTACGCTGGAAGCACGCGGGCACGGCGACGGCATCTGGCCCCTCTTTGACGCGTCCCTTGCACTGCTTCGCAGGCTGCGGGGCGCTGCGCCGGACTCCGTCCGTCGGCTCGTGGCGGCCCTGTCCGCTCGCGTGGGGCGTGCTTTCGGGGTCGCGCTGAACCGGCTGCCCGGACCTACGCTGGAAGCATGTACGCACGGCGACGGCACTTGTACTTCGCCATGATGGGGACCTGTATCGCGCTCTTCGTCCTGGCCTGGGCCGTCGTGCGGCTCTGGTCGATTCCGGCGGCCGTGGCCATGTGTGTGGTCGCCATGGTCATCCCGCCGCTCGCCGCGATGGTCGCCAACCGGCGGGGCCCGGAGGACCGCTGGTGGGACGACCCCTCCGGCGACCCGAAGTCCGACGAGTGGTGGGACGAGCTGGACGGCAAGAAGCGCCCGCGGTCTCAGTAGACGAGCGCCTGCGTCTCGTCCCCGAGTGCCTCCTGCACGAAGACCTGCGCGCCCGCGATGCGTACGCCCTCGATGACGTCCTTCTCCGTGATGTCCCGGCGGGCCGCGCACTGGGTGCACAGTGTGAGGCGCCCGCTCGCGAGGACGGAGTCGATCAGGTCGGGGAGCGGGGCCGCGTGCGGGAGTTCGAACTCGGCGGCCTGGCCCGGGAGGGCGAACCAGGCGGACTCCCCGGTCAGCCACACGGAGACCTCGACACCGCTCGCCACGGCCACTGCCGCCACCGTGAACGCCTGTGAGCAGCGTTCGGGGGCGTCCGCCCCGGCCGTCACCTTGATCACCAGCTTTTTCGCCATGGCCGAATCGTAATCAAGTCCCCTACAACCCCGTGTGCAGGCCATGGGTCTCCTGTGCGCACGAATACGGAATACAGACTTCACGTTCTGTTGGGGGGACGTTTTGGAAGAACCCGAACCCATACGCGAGGTGCCCGGCCCGGAGCCCACCGATCCGCCCCGCCCGCCCCGTCCGCGGCGCCGCGGACGGACCGCGGCGCTGATCGCCGGTGCCGCCGTGCTGGGGCTGGTGGCCGGGACCTGCGCCGGATACCTCGTCCAGGCCGACCGCGAGCCCACCAAGCTGCCGCCCCTGTCCCAGCCCGTGGTCAAGCAGGCCAAGGGTGAGGCCGAGCCGCTGTCGGCCGCCGAGGACCGCCGGCTGCGGACCGACGGCGACCTGCGCAAGCTGCTGCTCCAGCGGCCCAAGGGCGCGCGCGACTCCGAGGTCGAGGTCGGCACGGACGGCTGGATGGACCTCGGCGAGTTCGCGGACACCTACGAGGAGCCGGACGAGGTCTTCGGCGACCTCATCAGCGACGAGTTCCGCCGCGCCGCCGTCACCAGCTGGCGGGTGGGCAGCACGTACACCGTCGAGATCCGGCTGGTGCAGTTCCGCCAGCAGCAGGCCCTGGCCGCCGCCGAGCACGCCGACGACGGGCACTACTGGGCCGAGGAGGAGTCCCGCACCCGCAGCTGGGCCATCCCCGGCACGGGCGACGGCATGGCGTACGTGCACGACGGCCTCCAGCAGGAGGCCGGCTACGTCCCGCTGTACGGGGCCGAGGCGCACGCCTGGCGCGGTGACATCGCGATGGACATCTGGGTCTACGACACCAAGCCGGTCTCCAAGAAGAAGATCATGGATCTCGCCGAGCGGCAGGTGGGACGGCTGTGAACGAGACGCCCGAGATACCTGAGACACCCGAGATCGTGCAGAGCCCCCCGAGCCCCCCGAGCCCCGCGCGCAGGCGCCCACGGCCCGGGCGTATCGCCGCCGTCGCCGGGATCGTCCTGCTGCTCGGTGCCGTTGTCGCCGGTGCCGGGTACACCGTGGTGACCGTCCAGGACGCCGACCGGGACCCGGGCCTGCCCAGCTGGAAGTTCCCCAAGCCGGCCGCGGCCGACGGCAAGGCGGACGGCAGGACCGACCAGGCGGCCTCCGGGCTGCGCGGGCTGCTGCTGCCGTACGACGAGAAGGGCTACACCCGGGGTCCCGACCTCGGGGAGTTCGGATCCGACGCCGAGCTCAGCGGCCGTCAGGCCACGGCGCTGCGCGAGGAGTCCCTCAAGGACCTGCCCCGCAGCGACCGCCGGCAGCTGCAGAAGGAGCTCGACAAGCAGCCCATCAAGGGCATGGTGATGCGCAGCTACTACAACGCGGACAGCTACGCGATCTACCACAAGACGGCCTTCGACGTGAGCGTCACCCTGGCCCGGCTGAAGAGCCGTGACGCCGCGCGGAACGTCGCGACGTCCCAGAACGAGTTCCTGTCCGACCTGGGCATCTTCCGCAAGGGTCCAAAGCTGCGGGGCCACAGGAACGGCCAGTGCTTCCTGACGCCCAAGGGCCTCGACGAGAAGCTCGACCGCGTGTACTGCACGGGCTACTCCGGCGACCTGCTGATCAGCGTGACGGCGTCCGGCGTCAGGCCGGTCGACCTGAACAGCATCGGGATGTTCGTCACCGCGCAGCTCGACCGCATCGACGACCCGGGGAAGGCCGTATGACCGAGCAGCAGCCCATCGCGACGGTGCCCCCGGCGGACGTACTACCGCCGATGCCCGAGGCGCCGCCCGCCGTGGCGCCCGTGGTGGACGCCGCGGCGCCGGTGAAGAAGGACCGCCGCGTCCTGCGGGCCGTCCTGCGCTGGACCGCGGCCGTCGTCGTCCTCGCCGCGGTCGGCGCCTCCACGGCGTACGGCATCACGCGGATGGAGCGCACCGACGTGCCCGGTCTGGCGACCGAGACGGACGGCCGCTGGACGTACCCGGAGATCACCAAGCCGCCGCTGCCCTCCGGCAGCCCCGCCCCGTTCGCCGAGGCCAACGCGGCCTCCGCGCACTACGCCGACCTGCGCGCGCTGCTGCTGCCGGCGCCCGAGGGGGCCAAGGCCGACAAGGCGCTCGCCGGACGGGACGGCTGGCTGGCGACGAAGGACTTCCTGTCGGCGTACGCGTCGAAGGAGGACCGCGACGACCTCGGCCAGGTGTTGAAGGACCACGGCCTGCGGCACGTCGCCGCTCGAGGCTGGACCACCCAGGACGGCACGCACACCCGGATCTACCTGCTGCAGTTCGACTCCGGCCAGGTCGCCGACGTGCTCCAGCAGGACCACCTGACCAGCTACGACTCGCCCAATCACGCGCTGCGCGGCGCCGCCGAGGTGCACACGGACGAGGAGTTCCCGAGCGAGGCGCTGGTCATGAACGTGCGGCACTACTCCTACACCGAGGCCAAGCCCTACGGCGCCGAGCAGTTCCGCCAGGCCTACCTGGTGTCGGGCGACGTCGTGGGCCTGGTGGTGCAGTCCCGCAAGGGCGGTGCGGCGGCCGTACCGTTCCAGCAGACGGTGATCCTCCAGAGCCAGTTGCTGGACTGACCCCGCGAGGGCGTACCTCACGGGGAGGGCCGGTCCCCGGCCGCGTAAGCTGGGGGCCGGCCCTGTGCACGTACCGCTCAACCTCCGCTCAATCGAGGAGCACCCCGTGGAGATCTTCTTCGAAGCCCTGCTGGTCCTGGTCTGCGTCGGCGTCCTCGCCTTCGCCGGACTGACCGTGAAGAAGCTGTACCAGGGCCAGCGCTGACCCATACCAGGAATCCAAGCTCATGATCGAGATCCCGTCCGACCTCCACAAGGACCTCGTCCCCCTCGCCTTCCTGCTCGGCAACTGGGCGGGTGCGGGTGTGCACGACTTCCCCGGCTCCGAGAAGTGCAACTTCGGGCAGGAGGTCACCTTCACCCACGACGGCCGGGACTTCCTCGAGTACCAGTCCCACACCTGGGTGCTGGACAACGAGGGGAACAAGGTCCGGCCCCTGGAGTCCGAGCACGGCTTCTGGCGCATCGACGCCGACCGCAAGGTCGAGGTGACCATGGTCCGCGACGACGGTGTCGTCGAGATCTGGTACGGCGAGATGGCCGCGAAGAAGCCGCAGATCGACCTGGTCACGGACGCGGTGGCCCGCACGGCGGCCTCGGGCCCGTACACCGGCGGCAAGCGGCTGTACGGCTACGTCAAGAGCGATCTGATGTGGGTCGGCGAGAAGCAGACCCCCGAGGTCGAGCTGCGCCCCTACATGTCGGCCCACCTGAAGAAGGTCGTCAGCCCGGAGGAGGTCGAGCGCTGGGCCAAGGCCCTGCCGGACGATCTGCCGGACGACGGCATCGCCTTCTTCAAGTAGACCTAGACTCGTCGGTGTGGTGAGCACCGACTGGAAGAGTGACCTCAGGCAGCGCGGCTACCGGCTGACGCCGCAGCGGCAACTCGTGCTCGAAGCCGTGGACACCCTGGAACACGCGACCCCCGACGACATCCTCGGCGAAGTGCGCAGGACGGCGTCGGGGGTCAACATCTCCACCGTCTACCGCACGCTGGAGCTGCTGGAGGAGCTGGGCCTGGTCAGCCACGCCCACCTCGGCCACGGCGCCCCCACCTACCACCTCGCCGACCGCCATCACCATCTGCACCTGGTGTGCCGCGACTGCGAGAACGTCATCGAGGCGGATGTGACGGTGGCCGCGGACTTCACGGCCAAGCTGCGCGAGCAGTTCGGGTTCGACACCGACATGAAGCACTTCGCGATCTTCGGCCGCTGCAAGGAATGTTCCCTGAAGGGTTCAAGTACCACGTCGTAGGCTTGCCCCATGAAGAGCCCCCTGCTGACCCTGCCCGGCGCCGTGCCCGCCGAGGGCGTGGACGAAGGCGTCGCCGCCCACTACGGCGATCTGTTCCGCGAGCAGCGCGCCCTCGCCGACGGCGCCGGTTTCGTCGACCTGTCGCACCGCGGTGTCATCGCCGTCTCCGGCGACGACCGGCTGAGCTGGCTGCATCTGCTGCTCACCCAGCATGTGAGCGACCTGCCGACGGGTGAGGCCACCGAGGCGCTGATCCTCTCGGCGCACGGCCACATCGAGCACGCGCTGTATCTGGTCGACGACGGTGCGACGGTCTGGGCCCACGTCGAGCCCGGCACCCAGGAGGCGCTGATCGCGTACCTGGAGTCGATGAAGTTCTTCTACCGGGTCGAAGTCGCCGACCGGACCGAGGACTTCGCGGTCGTGCAGCTGCCCGCCGGCTCGATCGCCCAGGTGCCGGAGGGCGTCGTCGTACGCGAGACGGCGTACGGCCGTGACCTCTTCCTCCCCCGGGCGGACCTGGAGTCGTACGCGGAGAAGGCCGGCCCGCCGGCCGGGATCCTCGCCTACGAGGCGTTGCGTGTCGAACAGCACCGCCCGCGGCTCGCCTTCGAGACCGACCACCGCACCATCCCGCACGAGCTGGGCTGGGTCGGCACGGCGGTGCACCTGCAGAAGGGCTGCTACCGCGGCCAGGAGACGGTCGCCCGCGTGCAGAACCTCGGCAAGCCCCCGCGCCGCCTGGTCTTCCTGCATCTGGACGGCAGCGAGGTCCATCTGCCGACCCATGGCACCGAGCTCCACCTCGCGGACGAGGGCCCCGACGGCCGCAAGATCGGTTTCATCACGACATCCGTACGGCACCACGAGCTGGGCCCGGTCGCACTCGCGCTGGTCAAGCGGAACGTGCCGGTGGACGCGCGGCTGGTGGCGGGGGATACGGCGGCGGCGCAGGAAGTGGTCGTGGAGCCGTAGCTCCTCGGCGCTCTAGACGTCGATGAGGACGGTGAAGGGGCCGTCGTTCGTCAGGGACACCCGCATCTTGGCGCCGAACCGGCCCGTGGCCACCGTGGCGCCCAGGGCGCGCAGTTGGGCGACGACCTCGTCGACGAGCGGCTCGGCGACCTCGCCGGGGGCGGCGGCGTTCCAGGTGGGCCTGCGCCCCTTCCGCGCGTCGCCGTAGAGGGTGAACTGGCTGATGACGAGGAGCGGGGCGTCGATGTCGCCGCACGACTTCTCGTCGTTCAGCATGCGGATCGACCAGAGCTTGCGGGCGAGTTGGGCCGCCTTCTCCTTGGTGTCCTCGTGCGTGACCCCGACGAGCACGCACAGCCCCTCGCCCGTGATCTCGCCGACCGTCTCACCGTCCACGACGACGCTCGCGCCGTCCACTCTCTGCACCACTGCTCGCATGCCGCCATCATGCCGTGCGCGGGGAGGTGACCGGGACGGGCGTCTCGGCAACGTGCCGGGGACCTCTTTGGGGGCTTCTTTTTGATCCTTAACCCCCCATCTGGGCCTGTTCATGGGCACTCGGTCACATAGCGGCCAGTTGGAGTGGCACGATGCTTCCCACACGCGGGTCGAGGGGACGGTTGAGGCAGATGAGCACACCGAGTACCGAGCAGCCGCCCGGGGCTGTCATGTGGACACACGCGGGCCAGCTGGAGGGTCTCAGGCCGCCCACACAGCGCACCGCGGACGATCCCGGCCCGGGCCCGCACGCGCCGCTGCCCGTGCAGCCGTCCGAGCAGGACCTGACCCTGCTGAGTCTGCCCGAACTGCGCACCCTGCGGCGGGACGCCCAGCGTGACGAGGCGGACCTGAGTTATGTACGGCGACTGCTGCAGGGCCGGATCGACATCCTGCGGGCGGAGCTCGCGCGGCGCTCCCCGGCGGGCGCGGCGTCCGTGGTGGACCGCCTCCCGGAGATCCTCACCGACGCCCCCGCCCGCCACCGCTCCTCGGCCCGCCATGTGACCCTGGGCACCCCGCAGAGCGAGGAGTACCGACGGCTCGCGGCCGAGATGCTGGCCGAGGTGGAGCTGTCCGACCTCCAGGCCCGCACGGACACCGAACTGATCACCGCGATGGGCCGCCTCGTCCGCTACGAGCAGCAGGTATCGGGCCGCCGTCAGCGCTTGCAGCAGACGGCGGACGAGTGCGGGACGGAGATCACCCGCCGGTACCGGGAGGGCGAGGCGCAGGTGGACGATCTGCTGACGTAGCGCACCAGAGGCCCGTTCAGGGCCGACAGCGGGGGGTCTGGGGGCGGCAGCGGGCGGCAGCCCCCGGAAAGCACCCGGCGGGGGCGGGGAAAACGCGGCGACACCGCCACGCCCGCCCGCCTACCGTGGCCCCATGAGCCGTCCCGAACCCCACATCGACGTCCGCCCCATCGACGAGGCCGACATCCCCGACTGGATCCGGGCGCTGAACACCGGATTCCTGAGGGCTCCCGGCGTCGAGGAGACGGAGATCGCGGACCGGGCGTCGTACATCGTCCCGAACCGCACCCTCGGCGCCTTCGACGTCGGCCGCTGCGTCGCCACGTTCCGATCCTTCGCGCAGGAAATCACCGCCGTAGGCGGCACTCCCGTCCCGGCCGACGCCATCTCGAACGTCACCGTCACCCCCACCCACCGCCGCCGCGGCCTGCTCACCCGCATGATGGCCCACGACCTGGCGGCGGCGAAGGACCGCGGAGACGTCGTGGCGACCCTGATCGCCGCCGAGTACCCGATCTACGGCCGCTACGGCTTCGGCCCCGCCACCTGCACCGCCCAGTGGACCATCGACGTCCCCCGCACCGGCCTGGACCCCAGATGGGCGGGCCCCGAGGACGGCGGTCGTATCGACCTCGTGGACGGCGCGGACGTACGCAAGATCGGCCCGGAGCTGTACGAGCGGGTGCGCCGTGCCCAGCCCGGAGCCGTCGACCGGGGCGAGCGGTGGTGGCAGGTCGTCACCGGCGCGCTGCGACTCGACAGGTCCGCGTGGACCGAGCCGTTCTTCGCCGTGTACCGCTCGGCCGCCGGCGAGGTCGAGGGACTGGTGTCGTACAAGGCGGACGAACACTGGGGCGACGGCAAGCAGCCGCTCAACACGGCGACCGTCAACTGGCTGGACGCCTCGACCCCGGCCGCCGAACGCGCCCTGTGGCGCTACCTGTGCTCCATCGACTGGATCACGACGGTGAAGAGCGGCTGGCGGGCCCCCGACGACCTGCTGCCCCACTTCCTGCCCGACCCACGGGCCGCGCGGATCACGACGCTGGCGGACTGGCTGTGGGTGCGGATCCTGGATGTCGTACGGGCTCTGGAGGCGCGTACGTACGGCGGACAGGGCACGCTGGTGATCGAGGTCGTGGACGGCGCCGGGCTGACCGGCGGCCGGTACCGGCTGGAGGCGGCCGGGGACGGGGCGTCCTGCACGCCGACCACGGCCACCGCCGAACTCACCCTGGACGTGGCCGACCTGGCCACTCTCTGGCTCGGCGACGAGTCCGCCGTACGGCTCGCCGCGCTGGGACGGGTGCGGGAAGAACGAGCGGGCGCCGCCCGGTCGGCCGACGCCCTGCTGCGTACGTCCAGGCGACCTTGGTGCCCGGACATCTTCTGAGACCTCCTCTCGGCCGACGACAGATCGCTCATCCGTAGCGAGCTTTCAGTTGTGGTTGTTCTTCAGTTGTGGCTGTGCGAGCGCTATTCGGTTGTCGCTGTGAAGTTGTGACTGTGCGGACTGAACGGGCTCCCGGCTCCCCTCCGGAAGGGAGCCCGGCCAGCCGAACCTGGTCCCTAGTGGGCGAGCAGCATGACGAGGATCACCGCGCCGATGCCGCCGATCATGGTGTTCTTGGCCTTGATTCCGATGGACAGGGCGAGAAAGGCGATGATGCCCATCGGCCCGTACTTCCACTGGACGAGTTGTTCGAAGCCAATGACGAGCGCGGCGACGGCGAGGTAGATGAGCGGCATGCCGTTCTCCTCCCGGGACGAGCCAACCTTCTTGAAGTTTGGCCATGTTGCCTAAGTTGGCGACCAACTTCACTGTACTTATGACCGCTTGGAAGCGTCTCATAACCACCTTCCCCTGAACTGCCTAAAGATGGCGGGAAGTTGTAGTGTTTGGTCGTGGAGCCGAAACACGCCTCCGCCAATGGGCGGAAGAGGTCACAGCGGCCACAGAAGTCACATCGGGAGGTGGCCGACGAGCTGCGCGCCCGGATCCGCTCGGGCGAGTTGCGGCCCGGCCAGCGCATGCCCACCCAGGCCAAGCTGGCGGACGAGTTCGGCGTCGAGCGCGGAGCCGTACGGCAGGCGTTGCGCATCCTGCAGTCGGAGCACCTGCTCACCAACGTGTCCAAGGGAGCTCCGGCCACCGTCGCCGCCGACGTCGGCAAGGCGCTGACCGGCCCCGGAGCCCCGCCGGCGCCCACGATGGTCGCCCTCGCCCCGCGCATCGCCTCCGCCTTCGCGGCCCCGCACGTCGAGATCGACGCCCTGTGCCTCACGGCGGTCTCCCTCACGCTGGCCATGGGTGAACCGCTCCGCCAGATCCACGCCGGACGGCTGAAACCGGCCAAGGTCGACGTCCGTGTCCTGCTGCCGAGCCGGGACATCCCGCTCGCCTTCCCGACCCCGGTGGACGACTCGCCGGACGACGCCGACGAACAGCTGCGTCGCCGCTGGCTCGCCCAGCGCAACGCCCAGGGCCAGGTGCTCCGGCACAATCTGCTGGCGCTGCGCGCCACGCACGGCATCGACGTGGGGATCACCTTCCGGGCCCTGCCGTTCACCCCGCCGGTGAAGCTCTACCTGCTGAACGGCGTGGAGGCGCTCTTCGCCTACTACACGCTCAGCCGCCGCGAGGTGGAGATCGGGCAGCGGCATCTGGAGATGTACGACGCTCCGGGCGTCCGGTCCACGCTGTTCGCCTTCGAGCAGGGGGCCGGGCTGCGGGACATGACGTTCGTGGAGCAGTCCCATGTGTGGTTCAACGCGCTGTGGGAGACGATCAGTTCGGAGCTGCAGCTCACGAGCTGATCATCCCCCACAGCCTTTGACCCGCGTTTTCATAGCGGCTCACAGGGCCGGTCCCGAGACCAGGATCGCGAGGACCACGGCCCCTATGGAACTGACGGTCGGGCTCTTGGCCTTGATGCCTATGGTGAGCAGCAGCAGGCCGATGATGCCGGTGGCGCCGTACTTCCACTGGAGGGTCTGTTCGACGCCGACGACGAAGACGGCGGAGAGGAGTGCGAGGACGGGCATCGGTGTTTCCCCCTTCGGGCTCCTGGGAATGGAAGGATTACTTCCGCCAACTCAACCAACTTGACGCCAACTCTGACTAAGTTGTCCCCACTTGGCACCTACTTTGAAACAAGCTACAAACAACTCCCACTAGATGGATGCGAGTTGTAGCGTTTTGGTCGTGACCCAGGAGAACGTGGCAGTGAACGGCAGCAGGAGACTCTCTCCGCAGGAGATCGCCGACATCCTGCGGGAACGCATCCGCGTAGGAGACCTCAAGGCGGGCGACCGCCTGCCCACCCAGGCCGAACTGGCCGAGGAGTTCGGCGTGGAGCGAGGCACCGTACGCCAGGCCCTGCGCGCGCTCCAGGAGGACGGGCTGCTGACCAATGTGAGCAAGGGGAGTCCGCCGCGGATCGCCCTGCCGACCCCCACGAGGGGCGCTCCCCAGCCGACGATGGTCAGCCTGGCTCCCCGCCTGACGGAGGCCTTCGCGGCCCCGCACGTGCGCGTGGACGTCGTATGCCACACCTCCGAAACCCTGATGCTGGCCCTCGGCGAACCGCTGCGCCTGATCCACGAGGGCTCGATCCACCCCGAGACCATCGACGTGCGGATCCTGCTGCCCTCCCGGGACATCAACCTCGCCTTCCCGGTGCTGGTGGAGGGGCGCGGAGAGGGCGATCCGGTGCACGACCGGTGGCTGGGGATGCGCAACGCACAGGCTCACGTGCTGCGCCACAACCTCTACGCCCTGCGCTCCACGCACGGCATCGACGTGCGGATCACCTTCCGCGCCCTGCCGTTCACCCCTCCCGTGAAGCTCTACCTGCTCAACGGCGACGAGGCGCTGATCGGCTACTACGTCCTCACCGAGCGCCAGGAGGAGTACGAGAGCCAGACCCTGGACATGTACGACGCCCTGGGCTCCAAGTCCCTCCTCTTCTCCTTCGTCCAACAGGCCGGACAGCGCGATGCCGCGTTCGTGGAGGAATCCCAGAAGTGGTTCGACGCCCTCTGGGAAACCATCACCACTGACCTGACACTCTCCTAGTGACTTCTGATACGACGCAGACTGAACCCGTGACCGCAGAGACCGAGAACGACACGGAACAACTCCGGGAACTGATCACGCGCGCCAGCGTCGTGCTCTGGGACTTCGACGGACCGATCTGCCGGCTGTTCGCCGGGCACTCGGCGGAGCGGGTGGCGACCGACATGGTGGAGTGGCTGGAGGGGCGGGGCCTGCACGGACTGCTCACGGAGGACGAACGGGAGTCGCTGGACCCGCATGTCGTCCTGCGGGCCGTCGACCGCCGGCACCCCGGCAGCGACCTGGTGGCGGAACTGGAGGAACGCCTCACCCAGGAGGAACTCCGGGCGACCTCCTCCGCGATGCCCACCGCGTACGCCGACCCGCTGATACGCACCTGGCGGGCGGTCGGATCCCGGTTGGCCATAGCCACCAACAACTCCCCCCGAGTGGTCCGCGCCTATCTGACCAGCCGCGGGCTGCTCTCCTGCTTCAGTCCCCACATCTACGGGCGCACCCAGGACCTCCACCAGCTCAAGCCGGACCCGCACTGCCTCAACCGGGCCCTGAGCGCCATGGGTGCCGCCCCCTCGTCCGCCCTGATGATCGGCGACACGCCCTCGGACCTCGTCGCCGCGAGCAGCGCCGGTGTCCCGTTCCTGGGCTACGCGCGTAACGGCCACAAGGAGAAGCTGCTGCGGGAGGCCGGGGCGACGTCCGTCGTCGCTTCGCTGAGCTCGGTGCTGCCGCTGGTCCGGGCTCAGGCCTGACTCATCAGGAACACGAACACCACGACCGCCCCGACCGCGAGCCGGCTGTGCCGGGCCCGGATCCCGATGAAGACGGCCGACAGGACGACCAGTCCTGTGGCCCCCAACTTCGCCTGCGCCATCAGACTCAGCGTCAACTCGGTTAATGCGCACAGCGCCTGAGAAAGCACCATGTCCCCCACCCGCACCCTTCGAATCATCGGGCCCCACCCAACTGCCTTGCCAATTGGGCTGGTTGGCCTGAGATTGGTCTTCCCTGGCCGCTAGATCCCTTAACTGGACCGGTAGTTGGACTGCCGACTTGACTGAAATTTGTGTGCCGGTGGGCGAGAAGCGGTACGGTCGGCATGTGGGTGGACAGCGGGCCGCCGAGGGAGGCGGCAAGGAGTTCGAGCGGGTGCTGGACGCACTCGTCCTCCGTATGTCCGACGGGACCTACCCCCTGGGCTCCCTGCTGCCGCCGCAGCGCGAGCTGGCCCAGGATCTGGCGGTCTCCCGGGACACCGTCCAGCGGGTGCTCAAGGAGCTCTCGGAGCGGGGGCTCGTCGAGTCACGGCAGGGCAGCGGATCCCGGGTGATCGGATCGCCGGTGCCCCAGGAGGCCCAGCAGCCCGCCGGACGCGTGGAACGGCGGGGCCCCACCACCCTGGGACCGCACATAGCGAGGGCGTTCGAGCAGCCCGAAGTCTCCCTGGACGTCTTCACCTTCACCTCCGAGTCCCTGGCCGGGCACATATGGCTCCAGGTCGAGCGGATCCGCACCAGGGAGATCGCCCCGCGGCGGATAGCCCTGCGCATGCTGCTGCCCTCGGAGGACATGCCGTTGCCCTATCCGCGGGCCATCGCCGACCCGGAGGACCCCCGGCCGCTGGAGCGGCTGCGCGACATCACCCGGCGCAACACCCAGTCGCTGCGGCTGACCCTCGGGGAGCTCAAGGCCGAGAAGCTGGTGGGAGAGGTCGACGTCGAGGTCCGGTGGGCACCGCTCACCCCGACGTTCAAGCTCTACCTCTTCAACGGCACCGAAGCGCTGCACGGCATGTACAAGGTGGTCGAACGCCCCATCGTGCTGGGCGAGGGGACGATCCCCGCCATCGACGTCGTCGGGCTCGGCGCCGTCCTGGAGCACTTCGTGGCGGGGGACGACCCGGACTCGCCGGGCTCCGTGGTCGTGACCGAACGGCAGACGTGGTTCGACTCGGTCTGGGACCATCTGGCGACCCAGTCACCGCGGTGACGCTCAGCAGGGCAGGGGCGTCGAGAGCACACGCGCGACCGGTTCGAACGAGCCGACCACGCCCCGAGCGCCCCGGCGCCGCATCTCCGCCGCCGTCTCCTCGTCCCGTGTGAAGCCTAGGAACGGCACCTTCGCCGCCCGGGCCGCCGCGAGGTCCGTGAGCTGGTCGCCGATCAGCAGGGTCCGGGACGGGTGCGGGTCGCCGAGCTCGGCCAGGGCCCGGCGTACGACGTCGGGGTGCGGCTTCATCAGACGGGGGTCGTACGGGTCGCGGCCGCACACGGCTGTGAAGTGCCCCAGGAGGTCCCGCCGTTCGAGGTACTCGCGCACCGGGCCCTCGGAGTTGTTGCTCGCGACCAGCAGGGTCTTGCCGAGCAGCGCCAGCGCGCCCACCAGCTCGTCGGCGCCGGGCGTGGCAGCCGCCCGGCGCACGGCCCGGTACTCGTGCCGGGTGACGATGCCGTCCGCCCAGTCCAGCCGCGTCCCGCCGGGGCCGTCAGCGCGTCGTACGGCCATCTCGGCCAGGCGGCGCAGCACGCCGTGGGAGTCGGCGCAGTCCTCCACACGGGGGTCGAGCCGCCCCCACTCCCGCCGGGCCCGTTCCTTGACCTCGTCGGCGATGTACGCCGTGCAGGCGCCGCCGAACAGGTCGCACACGGGGCCGTCGAAGTCGAGCAGTACGGCGTCGGCCCGGCCGAGGACGCGGCGCAGTGTGTCCGCGTCGCCGTGGCCGCCGTAGGTGGCGCATGTCGTCATCACCGGCACAGTGTGCGGCGGCGCGACCGGGCGCCGGGCGCCGTGGACGGGGGTGTCGGCGGCCTCGGCGCTCGTACGGGTCAATGGAACGCTCACCCGACTCAGGGGTTCTGCGCGAACGGACGAATCACTTCTGGCACGATGCGCACTCACAGGGGGATGCCGTGCAACACTTCCCCGCCACTGACGCGGGGAACGGTCGAGAGAGCGGGCGATGTCAGCCGAAGGGGTGTCCCCGACACGGGAACGAGCCGTCCATTTGAGCGGCGGTGATGCGAGCGCGGTCGAAGGACCGCTCAAGGGCTATCACCACGAGACCTATGTGATCCCCCTGCCCGAGGCGCCGGGTGAGGAGGACGAGGAGGACGGGGAACCCGTCCGGGCCAAGTGCAGAGCGCCGCGCCGTGGGCTGCTGTGGTTCGACCGGCGCTGCTTCGTCTCGGAGGAACAGCTGCTGGAGGCGCTCCAGGGCCGGATCACCGGTATCCCGGAACTCATCGAGGTGGGTGACATCCGGCTCCAGCGGTTCATCGAGGGCCGGACGCTGGGCTCGCGGTACGCCGCCGGGCGGATGGTCCCCGAGCGCGTACTCGACCAGATCCTGGATTTGTTCCGGCAGTTGATCCGGATCTCGCCGGGGTCCCTGACGGCCGAACGGCGCTGTGTGCGGGAGGACCGTGCCGAGGACGGGGACTGCGCGGGGTTCCTGGAGGGACTCCTCCGGTTCGCCGAGGAGCGCGTCTACCGGGACAACCTCGCGGACTTCGAGGACCTCTTCGGTGCGCTGGGCGTGGACGAGGACTGCTTCCGGGCACTGCGCAAACACGTCGTGGTCCCGGGCCTGGCGGAACGTCCCTTCAGCCTGCTGCACGCCGACCTGCACCGCGAGAACTTCGTGCTCGACCCGGCCGCCCGGCTGTGGACCATCGACTGGGAGCTGGCCATGCTGGGCGACCCGCTCTACGACCTCGCCACGCACCTCTATCTGATGCGCTATCCGGCCGAGCAGGAAGGCCGGTTGATCGAGCGCTGGTGTGCGGTGGCCGAGGAGATCAGGCCCGGCAGCACCGAGGGCTGGCAGGACGACCTGCCGAGGCTGCTGGACTTCAAACGGGCCCAGAGCGTGTTCACCGACGTCGTCCGGGCGACCCAGATCCTGGACAACGGCAGGGCGTTCAACTGGCGGCGATGGCCGGCCGAGGCCCGAAAGGTGCATCGGGTGCTGGCCCGGGCGGCCGTACCGCTGGGGCTCGACGACGTGCCGAGCCTGCGGACCGTGGCCACGTCGCTGCTCGAGTGGTACCGACTCCGTGAGCCGCGCAACCCATAAGGTCGACAGAACGACTTCGGCCCGCGCGCTGCCCCCATGTTGCTCTACAGTCTCGACAAGGCTGTTCTCCCTCCCTCAGGAACGCGCAGCACAGGAACGCCATTTGAACGCACGACTCGCACGACCGCCCACCGTGTACGCGGAGTTCGTCCGGTACGCCGAGGAGAGCGGACAGCCGCTCCAAGGGCATCACCACACCAACTACCGCGCGCCGCTCACCCCGGAAATGGCGTCACTCCTGCGACTGCCCGCGGGAACATCCGTACTGGTGCGGATACCCCGCCCCGACACCCTGCGTGTCGTGTTCAAGACCTGGGACGACGAGGCCGCGGTCCTCGATGCCATCAGGGGCACGGTGCACCACGCTCCGGTCTGCCTGGCCCACGACTGGATGAGCTCGGCCGTCCACACGTATGTGCCGGGCGTGGCGCTGTCGCGGACCTGCGACGACGTCGCGAAGGTCGACCGCTCGCTGATCGCGGCCATGGCGGAGGGTCTCGCCCGGCTGACCCGGGTCGACGGCGACGCCGTTCCGCCGCTGCCGCCGGAGTGGCCGGAGCCCCCGGACAGCCGGGAGTTCCTGCGCAAGGTCGTGGAACTGACGGACCGGGACGTCAGGGAGCCCAACTGGGACTACTTCGGTCAGATCTTCGAGCGGCTCGGGGTGCGGCGCGGCGCCCTGATGAAGCTGGCCGACCGAGTGCCGCGGATGACCAGGCGGCCCTTCAGCCTCCTCCACTGCGACCTGCACCGCGACAACGTCATCGTGCACCGCCACCGATACCCGCCGCTGGTCTTCGTCGACTGGGAGCTCGCCTCGTTCGGCGACCCGCTGCACGACCTCGCCGTCCACCTCGTGCGCACGGGGCACACCCCGGCCCAGCGGGACGCGGCGATCACCGCCTGGACCAAGGCCGTCCGGCAGCGGCGGCCCGAGGCCGCGAAGGGACTGGCCGACGATCTGAAGCACTACATCGCCTACGAGAAGACGCTGTCCGTCTTCCCGGACGTGATGCGGACCCTGCGCTCCCTTGAGCGACGCCCCCCGAGCGAGCAGCAGCTGCGGGCGGCCACGGTCCGGGTCCACGGCGCCCTGACGGCCGCCGCCGAGCGGCTCGACATCGACCCCGTCCCGTCCCGGACCGAGATCCGGTGGGTGCTGGAGCGCTGGACGGGGTTCGCCCACGGCGCCCCGATCGACGACACCCGCCGGGTCCCCGTGCAGTGGACCCCGGACCGGGCGCATCCCGGGCGCCCCGACTTCCGCGCCCTGTCCGTGGCCAAGGCGCTGGCCGACGAGCGCCGAGCCCCCGAGAGCCGGCTTCGGCGCGGCACGGCGCACATCAACGCGGTGGTCGTGGTGCGGGTCGGCAAGGCCGACGTCCCGGTCGTCGTACGGCGCCGGGTCGGGCGGCCGGAGCGCCGCGGCGAGCCGGGCAGGCTGGACGAGCACACGGTGCTGCGGGTCCTCGAACAGGAGGGCGTGCCGGTCTCGGCGCCGCGTGTGCTGGCGCTGGGGCGCGGCGGCGGCTACCCCGGCGCCTTCGCCGTGCACACCTACCTGGGCCCGGACGACGGGTCGCCGGCCGAGCACCCGGAGGACGGCCTGCGTCCGCACGAGGCCGAGAGCGTGGTCGACCAGCTGCACAAGCTGACCAGGGTGGACTATCTGGCCCTTGACCCGACGGCGGGCGCCGACGGCTTCTACGGGCGGCTGATCGATGAGCTCGTCGCCATCGTCCGGCGGCTGCCCGACGAGGTACGGGCCCTGGCCGAGAGCCTCGGCCTGCCCGGACCCCGGAAGCTCCGCGGGATCCTGTCGCAGTACACGGTCGAGCGCCGCACGCCGACCCTGCTGCACGGCGACCTGCACCCGTGGAACCTGGTCCGCACCTCCGACGAACGCTTCGGCATCGGCCTCATCGGCTGGGACCGGGCCAGGGTGGGCGACCCGCTGTACGACCTGGTGCGGCACACCTACCTGGCCCGGACCGACGACCGTCGCAAGCACTTCATGAAGCGCCACTGGGAACGCAAGCTGGCCCGCCACTACACCCGGGGCTGGCTGTCCGACTGGAGCAAGTACGAGCGCCTGGAGATCGTCCGAGCCGCCTACGAGGACCTCGACAACCTGGTCACGGGCCGGCACCGGGACGTCCCCCGCGTCCGTACGGCCGTGGAGTCCTACGCCTGGACCCTCCAGGCCGCCCTGGCCGAGCTGAACCTCGAGCCCCGCAGCGACAACCCCTACCTCCTGCGCGCCCTGCCGCAGTAGCCGCCGGTACCGGCCCGACGCTCCGCTAGGCCGCGTCCAGCACAGGTATCAACTGCTCCTCCTCATACGTAAGATGCGCCTCCAACTCCGCCGACAGCCGCTCCACCTCCGCCCGGGCGACACCGGGCTCCAGGTGCTCGGCGTTCACGGTGCGGCGCAGGGCCTCGACCAGGCCGGCGATGTGCTCGTGTTCCTCGCGGAGGCGGGCCAGAGCGGGGGCGAGTCCGGGATGGCGGTCGGCCAGGAACGGGAACATGGCCAGGTCCTCGCCGGTGTGGTGGTTGTGGAGTCCGGCGCAGAAGGTCAGGCAGTTGACGCGGAGTTGGGCACCGAGCGCGGTGCCGTCCTTGGCCATCTCCTGGCGGATCAGGGCGAGTTCGCGGCGGAAGGCGTCGTGGACGACCTTGATGGCCTCGCCCATGGAGGAGGCGTTGATGTTCGGGGGGCCGCCCTGCGCGATCTCGTACAGGGCGATCACGGGGATCACCCGCTCGGTCTTCTCCTGATACGCCGCCCAGCCCTCGTCCGCCTGAACGGCCCGCGCGAAGGCCCGGTCCCGCTCCTCGCCGTCGAGTACGACCGCCCGCGCCTCGTAGGTGAACGCGCCGCTCTCCACGGTGACTTGCGGGTTCGCCACGAGGTTGTGGAACCACGCCGGGTGTTTGGGGGCGCCGGCGGCCGAGGCGATGACCAGGACGCGGTCGCCGCCGTCGGGGAGGTAGCCGACGGGGGTGGTGTGGGGGCGGCCGGTGCGGGCGCCGGTGGTGGTGAGCAGCAGGAGCCGGGCGCCTTCGAAGTAGCCGCCGACGCGGCCCTTGTTGGCGCGGAACTCCTCGATGACCTGCTGATTGAAGTCGTTGGGCATGCTCTGCTTTCTCTGTCTCTTTCTCGTCGCTGGTTTGTGAAAGGCGAAGAGAAAGAGGCGGACCCCTGGTCCGCCGCCACGACCTCACTCAGAGGCCGGGCAACACCCAACTCGCTCACGGCACAAGGCCGACCCGGCAGTCATGGAGCCGACAGTAGCGCAGACCGCCGCCGGGGGAGATCCTGATTTCGATGCTCCTCTTCCTCGACGTCGACGGAACGCTCATCCCCTTCGGGGCCAAGCGGCCGTACCCCGTGTACGAACCCCCCGCCGCGCTCCAGGGGCCCCCGGCCCACCCCCTCCTCACCCGCGTCGACCCCGCGCTCGGCGCTCGGCTGAGCCGGCTCGCCGAGCTCGGCTGCCGACTCGTGTGGGCCACGACCTGGATGGACGAGGCGAACAGCGTCGTCGCGCCCTGGCTCGGCCTGCCCCAGCTGCCGCTGGTCGACTGGCCGGACGAGGGCGCGGAACCCTCGCTCGGGCCCCGCGCCCGGCACTGGAAGACCCGGCCGCTCGTGACCTGGGCGGCCGGCCGCCCCTTCGCCTGGGTCGACGACGAGATCACCGACGTCGACCGCGACTGGGTGGCGGCTCACCACTTCTCGCCGGCCCACCGCCCCGCGCCCGCCCTCCTCCACCGCGTCGACCACCGCTGCGGACTCACCGAACGGGACTTCGCCGTCCTGGCGGAGTGGGTCACCGCCGTGCGCGGCCCAGCAGCTCGCTGACCCGCATGAAGCCGTCCGTCCCGTGGCCGAGCCCGACGACCCGGCGGGCCTGGCCCTCGGCCGAGCGCATCACGCCGGCTTCGATGCCGTGCGACTCGGAGGCCTCGACGATGTGGGCCATGGTGGAGACGGCGGAGGTGATCGGGTTGAGTTCGCCGGAGTAGCTGCCGTCGTCGACGTCTCCCGCGAACTCCTCGAAGAGCGGCGGCAGGATCGCGCCGATGCCCTGTGCGAAGGGGGCCAGCTCCCGCGCGGTGATGCCCTCGGCCCGGGCCACGGCCAGGGCGTGCGCGTAGCCGGCCATCGCCGTCCAGAAGATGTCGAGCAGGGCGATGTCGTAGGCGGCGGCCCGGCCGACGTCCGCACCGAGGTGGGTGTGGGTGCCGCCGAGCGTGTCCAGGACGGGCCGGTGCTCTCGATACAGCTCTTCGGGGCCGCTGAGCAGGAACACCGCGTCGGAGGTGCCGATGGTCGTGGTCGGCGTCATGATCGCGCCGTCCAGGTAGCGGATGCCGTGCGCGTCCGCCCATGCGGCCGTGTCCCGGGCCCGGTCCGGGGTGTCGGCAGTGAGGTTGACGACCGTACGGCCCTTGAGCGCGTCGGTGACGGCGTCCTGGCGCAGGACCGCGTCGGCGGCGTCGTAGTTCACCACGCAGACGACGGTCAGCGCACTGGCGGCGACCGCCTCCGCCGGGGAGGCGGCCGACGCGGCACCGCGGCCGACGAGCTCCCCCTCCCGCCCCGGAGTGCGGTTCCAGACGGTGACCCGCAGCCCCGCGTCCAGGAACGCACCGGCCAGGGCACGCCCCATCGGCCCGAGACCGAGGACGGTGACGGTGGCCTCCATGGGGCGACCGACGGCGGGATCGTGATGATGGGTGGGCATGCTCAACTCCCTGTAGAGTGGGGACGATTGATGACAAAAGGGGTGGGGATATGACGCGTCGGCGGCATGATCCGAACGTCTGCGGGGTGACCGCCGCGATCGCGGTGATCGACGGCAAGTGGAAGACGTCGCTGCTGTGGCTGCTGGAGTCCGGCCCGCACCGCCCGGCGGAACTGCGCCGGCTGCTGCCGGGCCTCAGCGAGAAGGTGCTGACCCAGGCACTGCGGGAGATGGAGACGGACGGTCTGGTGCACCGCGAGGTGTACGACGTACTGCCGCTGAAGACCGTCTACTCGCTGACCGGGTTCGGCCGCGACCTGGCCCAGGCTCTCGGCCCGCTCTCCGACTGGGGCCATCGCCGCCTGGAGCGGCTGACCGACGCCCAGCCGGCCTCCTGACCTGCACGCCACCTCCGTCCGTCGCCGCGTCGATCACCCCTCGTCGATCACCCCTCAAGGGTCGGACGGCGGGGGAGCGCTGCCAAGTACGCACAAATAAGTGGGTACCGTCCGGGGCCACTTCCCCACGACACGGCTACGACCGCCGCCCCAGTTCCTCCTTGAATCCCTGCCGCCAGGACGGATAACGCGGCTCCCAGCCCAGTTCCCGCCTGGCCTTGGCGTTGGAGAAGGCGCGCCCCTCGGTCATCATCGTCACCACCACGTCCCCGGCCAGCAGCCGGGCCAGCCACTTGGGCACCCGAAGCGGCGGCTTCGCCCCCGCGCAGGCGGCCAGATACGGCAGCCACTCACTGGCCGGCACCGGCTCGTCGTCGACGATGTTGAACACGCCCCGCGCCCCCTGCTCCGCGGCCAGGACGGTCGCGCTCGCCGCGTCGTCGAGATGCACCCAGGAGAAGTAGCCGGTACCGCCCCCGACCAGCGGAAACTGCCGCTTGCGCACAAGCTCGACCTGGTCGTCGGTGGCACCGGGCCCGTAGAAGCCGCCGTACCGCAGGACCGTGCCGTCGGCCTTGAGGACCGCGTCCTGGATGTGCCGGATGCCCTCCGCCAGCTCGCGCAGCTTCCCGCTCTCCACGGGCAGCGGATCCTCCTCGGTCTTCACCCAGCCGCCCTCCCGGATGCCGTTCCAGATGGCGGCGCTCTGTGCGATCAGGTGGGGGACGCCGGTCGCCTTCGCGGCGGCCAGCAGATGGTCGGTCCCCTCGGTGCGCAGCCGGTTGGTGGTGGCGAACCAGCGGTCGAAGTGCCTGATGTCGGGCTTGCCGGAGTGGGGCGCGGAGATCGCCGTCATCTGGTGCACGATCACGTCCGGCCGCGCCGCGGCCACCGCCTCCCCGACCGACACCCCGTCGAGCCCGTCCATCACCACCCCCTCGGCGCCCATCCGCCGCACCAGGTCGAGCTTGGCCGCGCTCGTCGTCGTGGCCGTCACCTGGTGCCCCCGCTCCACGAGCCGCGGCACCAGCCGCCGCCCGATGACCCCGGTCCCACCTGCCACGAACACCCGCATGACACTCACCGTCCCGAATCCGGAATAGGTCCTTCGTAACCTTGGACGAGCCGCCCCGCCCGTTTTGTGACACGGCTACGCCAAGGTCAACGGCCTGGAGATGTACTACGAGGTCCACGGCACCGCCCGCGACACCCGACGCCCGCTGGTGCTGCTGCACGGCGGCGTCACCACCGTCGGCCTGTCCTTCGCCGCCCTGCTGCCCGCCCTCGCGGCCGACCGGCACATCGTGGCCCCGGAGCTCCAGGGACACGGACACACCGCGGACATCGACCGCGACCTGACGGTGCCGAACCTGGCCTCCGACGTGGTGGCGCTGCTCGACGAACTCGGGATCCAGCAGGCCGACTTACTCGGGTACAGCCCCGGCGGTCTGACCGCGCTCGAGATCGGGATCAGGCATCCCGGCCGCGTGGGCCGGCTCGTGCTCGCCGCCGCCCAGTACCACCAGGAAGGCGTCCACGACGAGGTGCAGCCGGCGACTACGACTCGCCGCGGCTGCCCAGCGAGGCGGACTTCCGGGAGATGGCCGAGGCGTACGCGGCCTGCGCGCCGCATCCCGGCCACTTCCAGGACTTCCTCGCCAAGGTCTCGGTCGCGGCGAACTCCCCGCTGCCCTGGACCGCCGACGACCTGCGCACCGTTCAGGCCCCCACCCTGCTGGTCATCGGCGACACCGACTTCGTACGCGTTGAGCACGAGATGGTGCGCGAGTTCCTCGACTGAGCCGAGGCCGAGCGGCGGGCGATTCGGCGCGCTACAGCACGCGGAGGTTGGTGAGCGGGATGTTCCACTCGTTCCGCTCGATGTTCCCGTGGCCGTCCCGGGCCACGGCCGGCACCGCGACCAGCATCAGCCCGGCGACGACAGCGGCCAGGACGGCGACGACACGACGCTTCACGATGCCTCCTCGACTACGACAGTGCCGCCCACCTTGCTTCGTGCGGAAAGCCCGGCCGGGCGGACACGCCGCCCCGGCCGCCGAATTCAGTCAGTGGAGGGTGGGCCGGTAGACGAGCTCCTGGATGTGACCGTCGAGCGTCCGGTGCTCGACCAGCTCCAGGTCGAAGTCGGCGGCACCCTGGAAGACCGGGTCCAGCCCGGTCCGGCCGGTGATGACGGGGAAGAGCGTCACCTGGAGGCGGTCGACCAGGCCGGCGGCCAGCAGTGCCCGGTTCATCGACAGGCTGCCGTGCGAGCGCAACGGCACCTCGGACTCCTCCTTGAGCCGGGCGACGACGTCGACGGCGTCACCGCTCACGACGGTCGCGTTCGGCCAGTCGAGAGGGCCTTCCAATGTCGTCGACACCACCGTCGCCGGCAGGTTCCGCATCCGAGTGACCCATGGATCACGCACATCGGACTCCTCGGTGCCGGCGGCCAGCATCCGCGTGAACGCCCGATACGTGTTGGCCCCGAAGACCATCCGCTGCTCCGCGTCGTACAGGGCGAGGCGGTGGTCGAGCAGTTCCGGGCCCTGCTTGCCCCAGTAGCCGCTCCAGTCGCCGCCGGCGGCGCCGTAGCCGTCGAGGCTGGAGAAGACGTCGAAGGTGTAGGTAGCGGTCATGTCGTTCTCCTCGGATGCGTTTGGTTCCCGGCGACCGTCGCACCCGTAGACCCGGCACGCATCCGAAACTCATCGCCGTGGCGACCGCGAGCGGCCCTGGGCCGTCACAGTGGCGTGACGCACTTTTGCAAGCAGGTGCTTGCAAAAGTTAGCGAGGGTGCGGCAAGGTGGAGGCATGGCATCGCTCAACGTCGGCAATCTCGGTGAGTATCTGCGCGAGCAGCGGCGCAACGCGCAGCTGTCGCTGCGGCAGCTCGCCGACGCCGCCGGGGTGTCCAATCCGTATCTGAGCCAGATCGAGCGCGGGCTGCGCAAGCCGAGCGCGGAGGTGCTGCAGCAGGTCGCCAAGGCGCTGCGGATCTCCGCCGAGACGCTGTACGTCCGGGCCGGCATCCTCGACGCCGAGCGGGACCGGGACGAGGTGGAGACGCGCGCCGTCATCCTCGCCGATCCCACGCTGAACGAGCGGCAGAAGCAGGTGCTGCTCCAGATCTACGAGTCCTTCCGCAAGGAGAACGGATTCGGGATATCCCCCGAGGCCGACGAGGTGGATGAGGCGGGCGAGGTCGTGGTCGAGTCCGCCACCGCCGTCGGCTCGGACCAGGACGACCCACGGAGCGACGACCCGTCCGACGGCGCGGTGTACGCCCAGGACGGCGACGCCGATGTACGCCGCAGCCGTACGACCCGCGAGAACAGCACGGCCGACGACGGCCGCAAGTCCGCCGCGCGCCGTAGCCGCACGACCCGCACGACCCGTACGTCCGACGGCAGCGACGCCGACCCGGAGAACCCGACCGATCCGCGGCAGTCGGCCGGCTGACCATGTGCCGCCGTACGCGTTATGCGTACGGGCAGGCCGCAGTCAGTCGTCAGCCGTCCGGCCGACCGCGGGGACCCAGAACCCTCACTTCAAAAGCAACCGGGAGGACCATCACCATGGCCATCGCCGACGACCTGCGTAAGACCCTCAGCGACCCGACCCCGCTCTACTTCGCCGCCGGCACCGCCGACCTGGCCCTCCAGCAGGCCAGGAAGGTGCCCGGCCTGGTGGAGCAGCTGCGCACCGAGGCGCCGGCCCGGTTCGAGGCCGTTCGCAACACCGACCCGAAGGCGGTCCAGGAGAAGGCCACCACCCGCGCCAAGGAGGCGGGGGCCAAGGCCAAGGAGGCGCAGGAGACCTTCCAGACCAAGGTCAACGAGTTCGTCACCAGCCTGGACGCCGACATCAAGAAGTTCGGCAGCAACATCGACGCGGACTTCAAGAAGTTCGGCAGCAGCCTGGACGCCGACCTGAAGAAGTTCGGCGAGAGCGCCCAGGACTTCGCGCTGCGCACCCTCGGTGTCGCCGCCGAGTACGCCGTCAAGGCCCGTGAGACCTACGAGAAGGTCGCCGAGCACGGCGAGCAGACCGTGAAGACCTGGCGCGGCGAGGCGGCCGAGGAGATCGAGGAGTTCGCGATCGCCGTCGAGCCGAAGACCGAGCCGGTCGAGGTCAAGGAGGACAAGGCCGAGGCCAAGCCGGCCGCCGCCGAGCCCGCCACCGAGGCCGCTTCGGCGAAGAAGGCGGCCCCGGCCAAGAAGGCTCCGGCTCCCCGCAAGGCCACGGCCAAGAAGACGACCCCGCCCGCCAAGTAACACGGACGGGTGAAAAGGGACCGTTGGAAACGGGCCGGGCACTTACCGAGTGCTCGGCCCGTTGTTCGGGTAGCGGTCCTGGGGTTGCGGGTACGGTGACCGCGTAGGTACGAGCCGAATCAGGTGGTGGACGTTGTGTTGATGCAGGGCTTCGCGGGGTTCATGTGGCTGCTGAGCGTGGCCCTGATCCTCTTCAGCGGCTTCGCGCTGATCGACGCGGCCACGCGCCGCGACGACGCCTACCGCGCCGCGGACAAGCAGACCAAGCCGTTCTGGATGATCGTCCTCGGTCTCGCCTTCGTGGTGAACCTGATCTTCAACATCCTGTCGTTCCTGCCGATCATCGGCCTCATCGCGACGATCGTGTACATGGTCGACGTACGCCCCGCCATCAAGGGCCTCCCGGGCGGAGGCCGCGCCAGAAAGGGCTCCAGCAGCGACGGCCCCTACGGCCCGTGGAACGGCGGCCGCTGACCAACCCCTGAGGGACAGCTGCTCAGCCCCCGCTCAGACCCCCCGGTCCAGCAACAGCACAGCCACGTCGTCCGTCAGCTCGCCCCCATTGAGGTCCCGGACCTCATTGACGGCCGCCCGCAGCAGCGCCTCACCCTGCAAGCCCTCGGAGAGCTGGCGGCGGACCATCTCCACCATGCCGTCCTGCCCGAGCCGCTCGCGGCCCTCGCCGATCCGTCCCTCGATCAAGCCGTCGGTGTAGAGCATCAGGCTCCACTCCGCCCCCAGCTTCACCTCCATACGAGGCCACCGAGCGCCGGGCAGCAGACCGAGCGCGGGCCCGTTGTTGTCGTACGGCAGCAGCTGCGCCGGCCGTCCGGGCCGGGCAAGCAGGGGCGACGGATGGCCCGCGAGGCACAGCCCCGCGCGTCGGCCGTCCGGTGCGATGTCCACCGTGCAGAGGGTCGCGAAGATCTCGTCGTCGGCCCGCTCATGTTCGAGGACCTTCTGCAGCGTCCCCAGGAGCGCGTCCCCACACAGCCCGGCCAGCGTCAGTGCCCGCCAGGCGATCCGCAGCTCCACACCGAGGGCGGCCTCGTCCGGTCCGTGTCCGCACACGTCGCCGATCATGGCGTGGACCGTGCCGTCGGAGGTGCGGACCACGTCGTAGAAGTCACCGCCCAGCAGGGCACGCGAACGCCCGGGACGGTAGCGCGCGGCGAACCGCAGCGAGGAACCCTCCAGCAGCGGCGTCGGCAGCAGACCTCGCTCCAGGCGCCGGTTCTCCTGCACCCGGATACGACCCTCGGCGAGCCGTCGCTCGGCCGTGTCGGAACGTTTCCTCTCCACGGCGTACCGGATCGCGCGGCTCAGTAGCCGCCCGTCCAGCTCGTCCCGGAAGAGATAGTCCTGCGCGCCGACACGCACGGCCTCGGCGCCGCGCTCGGCGTCACCGGAGGCGGTGAGGGCGAGGACGGCGTGGCGGGGCGCGAGCTCCAGGACGTGCCTGAGCACGGCCAGCTCGTCGTCGTCGGCGGCCCGGCCGGGCGCCGGAAGCGCGAGGTCCAGCAGGATGCAGTGGACGTCGTCGGTGAGGAGCCGCTCGGCCTCGGTGAGGTTGCGGGCGGTGCGCACCCGGATCGGCTTGCCGGCCGAGTCGAGCAGCTCGGGCACGAGTACCGAGCCGCCGGGATCGTCCTCGATCAGCAGCAGAGTCAGGTTGGTAGGGGTGGTGTTATCGACCGTTTCTTCCTTGCGCGAGGCCACCTGCCTGGAGGGGCCGCCTGGGGACGCGGCCGGCGCCTGACCAGTCTCCACGGCCGGGATCGCTCTCTGCCGCGGTACGGGTACGGGCATCGTTTTGAATCCTTCCCTCCCCCCGAGGGCATGGTGGGAACGAGGGACCTCGATCCACCGACGGGGACCATAGCGGGTGTCGGCGCCGCAGCGGAATGGTGTGGCACACGCCGACTGTGCGCTCGCCGCTGTCATATGCCGCGTTCCCTACCGCAGTTGGACAGGCCGACGTAGCTGCGGGGATGACGAACGTCACGTCGGGGCTTGGTTTGGTGGCGATATGACGTGCCGTGGGTCACGTGGCGCGAGTCACGGCCCGCTCGGCGCAAGACGCCCTGAAACCTCATGCATCGGGTCGAACCACCCCGAGGATCGGCATCGACCCGGCCCCCGCGACCGTCACGGTCCGCCCGGGACGGGGCGCGTGGATGATGGCGCCGTCGCCGATGTAGAGGGCGACGTGGCTGGCGTCGTCGTTGTAGATGATGAGATCGCCGGGCCGCATGTCCTTGATG
Source organism: Streptomyces sp. NPDC111802 (assembly GCF_055634335.1). Classification (NCBI taxonomy): domain Bacteria; kingdom Bacillati; phylum Actinomycetota; class Actinomycetes; order Kitasatosporales; family Streptomycetaceae; genus Streptomyces; species Streptomyces sp. NPDC111802. The sequence goes on from NZ_JBVKCZ010000042.1 coordinate 87,577, forward strand.
TCGATGCGGTCGAGCTGCTTCCACTGCTCCTGTGAGGTCCGCGGAATGCCGCTTCCGGCGTTCGCCCAGGCCTGGGACGTCAGACCTGAACAGTCATATGTCTTCGGGCCCTCGGCGCCCCATTCGTACGGTTTGCCCAGCTGGTCGGTGGCGTACTCGATGGCCTTGCGACCCTGCTCGGAGGCCTTGCCCTTGATGTCCTTCAGGACGCCGGAGTCCAGCCAGGCGGTCTGCGCCTTGTAGGCGGCCTCCTTCTCCAGCTCGGCGAGGCGCTCCTTCTCCTCCTTCTCCAGCTGGGACTCGAGCTGTTCGGCCGCCTCGATCTGCTTCTCGATCTTCTTCTGGGCGGCGGCCTTGGCCTTGCGGCCGGCCTCCAGCTTCCGCCACTGAGCGGAGGCGTCCTTGGCGTACAGCTCCAAGTCCTGCTGGGTGCGGGTCATTTCCGCCAGCAGTCCCTTGGTGGCGCGCTCGCCCTGGAGCACCCGCCCTGCCCCGTCGAGGAAGGCCCCCGGATCGTCGCTGAGCATCAGCTTCGCCTCGTCGGGCAGCCCGCCCGAGCGGTACTGGGCGGCGGCCGCGGCCCCGGCGCGCTTCTTCAAGTCGGCGAGCCGCTCCTGGCCTTTGACGATCTTCTTGGCCAGCGAGACGATCTCGGCGGACTGCTTCTCGGCCGCCTCCTCGGCGGCGTTGTACTCGTCGGTGGCGACCGCGGCGGAGTGGTAGAGCTTTTCGAGCTTCTCCCGGACCTCTTCAAGCTCCTTGTTCGACACGGGGGTCGACACGGGGGTCGGCGAGGAGGAAGGTGAGGCGCTCGGGGACGGGCCGGGGGAGGGTGCCGCGAAGGCCGTACCAGGTGCCGCCAGTACGGTGACCGCGCAGACGACGGTCACGGCCGCCGTGATCAGGCCGCGCTTGCGCGTACCCATATCTGTGCCCCCAAACTGATGTCTCGTCAGTAACATACGAGCGTCCGGGGGATCGTGCCACGACGGCGCGCAAAGTGACAGAGGTCTGCTTCCCCCCGCCCCCTCCCCGTCATGTCGATCTCCCCGCCTTTGTGACGTACGACTCGCAGAGATCGTTCCGTGATCCGTGGACGGCCGGGAAAACGAGAGGGAAAGGGCCGGGAACGAGACAAACGGTGACTAGTACTGCAACGGTGCTTGCCGTGACTGCTGGCCAGTTCGCTCGTTGGTGTGGTCATGGGTGGGGACCATGCTGGTGTCAGGTTGTGGGCGGG
>NZ_JBVKCZ010000043.1:0-88343 GCF_055634335.1 Streptomyces sp. NPDC111802
ATTCGTCCCCACAAACACACCCGACACCGACCCCCGCACCGACACCGGATCCACACCAGAGCGCTCCAACGCCTCCCACGACACCTCCAACAACATCCGCTGCTGCGGATCCATCGCCAACGCCTCACGCGGCGAAATCCCGAACAACTCCGCATCAAACTCCGCCACCCCCGACACAAACCCACCCGAGTTCGCGTAGGTACGGCCGGGCTTTCCGGGGACGGGGTCGTAGAGGTCGTCGACGTCCCAGCCACGGTCGGCGGGGAAGGGAATCACTCCGTCACGGCCGGCCGCGAGCAAGTCCCACAGCTCGTCCGGCGACTCCACATCACCCGGGAAACGGCAGGCCATTCCCACGATCGCGATGGGTTCACGGGAGGCCGCGACGAGTTGGCGGTTGCGCTTCTTCAGCGTCTCGGTCTCCTCCAGGGACTTTCGCAGGGCCTGGACGACCTTTTCGTACGGTGCGCTCATCGATGCCTCTGTCAGTCTCGTTGGTCGGAGTCGTCGTCGGTGGCGTCGGTGGGGTCGGTGGGATCGGTCGTATCGCCGAGTGCGAGGTTGATCAGGTCGTCGACGGCGAGGTCGGCGATGGAGGTGTCCTGGTCGGGGGCGGCGTCGGACCAGATCGCGCCCTCGTTCTCGGCCCGCCGTTCCGCCGCCTCGGCCTCGGCGAGCAGAGTGCGCAGGCCGGGCAGGAGACCGGCGTCGCGCAGCCGGGTGAGCGGGGCGGAGGCGAGGACGCCGCGTAGACGTGCCTCGTCGAGGTCCGTCAGGTCGTGTGCGGAGCTGTCCGCGGTGTCGTCCGGGAAGAGCTCGGTGTGGAGGTGTCGGGCGAGTGCCGCGGGGGTGGGGTGGTCGAAGACGAGGGTGGTCGCGAGGCGCAATCCGGTCGCGGCCATCAGCTGGTTGCGCAGGTCGACGGCGGTCAGGGAGTCGAAGCCGAAGTCCTTGAAGGCGCGGTCGGCGTCGATCGCGGCGGGTGTGTCGTGGCCGAGCACCGCAGCGACCCGGGCCTGGACGAAGTCGGCCAGGGCGCGCTCGCGTTCGGCGCTCGGCAGGCCGCGCAGTCGCCTCAGGAGTTCGCCGGCCTGGGCGGTGGCCGTGCCGGTGCCGTCGCGGGTGGCGGTCGTAGCGTCGGGGAGGTCGGCGAGCAGGGCGCTGGGCCGTGCGAGGGCGAACGCGGTCGCGAAGCGGTCCCAGGACACGTCGACGACGGCGGTGCAGGGGCGGTCGCCGGCGAGCACCTGGTCGAGTGCGACCAGGGCTCGCTCGGGCGGCAGGGGGCGCAGCCCGGAGCGGCGGATGCGTTCCTCGGCGGCTCGGTCCGCGGCCATGCCGTCACCGGCCCAGGGCCCCCAGGCGACGGACGTGGCGGGCAGGCCGAGGGCACGGCGGTGCTGGGCCAGCGCGTCGAGGTGGGCGTTGGCGGCGGCGTAGGCGGCCTGGCCGGCGTTGCCGAGGACGCCGGTCACGGAGGCGAACAGGACGAAGAGGCCGAGGTCCCGGTCGGCGGTCAGCTCGTGCAGCAGGTCGGCCGCGTGGGCCTTGGCGGCGAGGGCGTCGGCGAGGTGCCGTGGGGTGAGGTCGCCTAGGACGCCGTTGGCGGGGATGCCGGCCGCGTGCACTACGCCGGTCAGCGGGGTGTCCTCGTCGATGCCGTTGATGCCGTCAATCAGGGCGCGGACCTGGTCCCGGTCGGTGAGGTCGCAGGCGGCGAGGGTGACGCGGACGCCGAGCGCGGCGAGTTCGTCGCGCAGTTCGGTGGCGCCCGGGGCGTCGGCGCCGCGCCGGGAGGCGAGCAGCAGATGCCGGGCGCCCCGCTCGGCGAGCCGTCGGGCGAGGTGCCGGCCGAGTGCTCCGGTGCCGCCGGTGATCAGCACGGTGCCGTGGAGGCCCTCCGCCGGGGCACCTCCGGGGCGGTCGGTGCCGGGGCGGTCGATGCCGGGGCCGTCGTCCCGTACGAAGCGCGCGGCGAAGACGCCGCCCGCGCGGACGGCGAGCTGGTCCTCCGACCAGGAAGTGGAGCGGCCGAGGGCGAGCAGCTGGGCGAGCCGGGTCAGGTCCCGGTGTCCGGGCCGGTCCGGCAGGTCGGCCAACCCGCCCCAGATGTCGGGGTGTTCGAGGGCGAGACTGCGCCCGAGTCCCCACAGCTGTGCCTGTGCGGGATGCCGGAGCGGGTCCCCGGTGCCGACGGACACCGCGGACCGGGTCGCGCACCACAGCGGCGCTCCGGTTCCGCCGGCCGCGTCGGCCCAGGCCTGGGCGAGCAGCAGGGTGAGGCCGGTGGCGGCGGGCGGCTGTCCCTCGTCCGTGGGCTGTTCCTCGGCCCAGCCGAGCAGGGACAGCGCGCCGTCCGGGGCCAGTTCACGGATCCGGGCGGTGAGCGCCGTACGGCTGTCGTGGCTGCCGACGGTCAGGACGGTGACCTGGGCGCCGGCGTCGCGCACGGCCTGCGCGCACTGCTCGGCGAAGCCGTCCTGGTCGGCCGTCACCCGCTCGGGGGTGACAATCAGCCAGCTGCCGGTGAGCGTGGCGGCCGGCACACCGACCGGCTTCCAGGTGACCGTGTAGCGCCAGGCGGCGAGTTCGGAGGCCTCGCTCTGCCGCCTGCGCCAGTCGGACAGCACCGGCAGCAGGGAGTCGAGGGACGCGTCGGGGCTGACGCCGAGCCGATCGGCGAGCGCGGCGGGGTCGCCGTCGTCGACGAGGCTCCAGAAACCGGTGTCGGCGCCGGACTGCCGTACGGCGGAAGGCCGCTGTGCCCGGCGGTCGCGCAGCCAGTAGCGGCGGCGCTGGAAGGCGTAGGTGGGCAGCTCGACGCGCGCCGCGGGCGCGTCGTTCGCGGGGTCCGCGGCCGTCGTGACGGCGGCCCAGTCGGTCCGCATGCCGCGGACGAAGAGTTCGGCCACGGCCGTGAGCAGCGTCTCGGCCTCGGGACGGCCGGACCGCAGGGCGGCCGCTGCGGTGACCCGCCCGTCCGAGGCGGACCGGGCGAGGGCGGTCAGGACCGGGTCGGGGCCGAGTTCCAGGAGCCGGGTCGCTCCGTGGTCGGTGGTGGCCGTGGTGAGGGCGTCGTGGAAGCGCACGGGACGGCGGACCTGGTCCACCCAGTAGGCGGCGGACGCCCACTGCGTGGTGATGGACTCTCCCGTGGCGGTGCTCACGGCGGGGAGCGTCGGGCGGCGGTAGGAGACGCTCTCGGCGACAGCGGCGAAGTCGGCGAGCATCGGGTCCATCAGTGGCGAGTGGAAGGCGTGGCTGACCCGCAGTAGGGACACCCTGCGCCCCTGGCCGCGCGCCGCGTCCATCGCCTCGGCGACCAGTTCCTCGTCGCCGGACACCACCACGGACGACGGTCCGTTGACGACGGCGACGGCGATCTGCCCGACGCCCGTCAGCCCCTTCAGCAGTTCCGTCACCTCGGCCTCGGTGCCTTCCACGGCGACCATCGCCCCGCCCTCGGGGAGGGCCTGCATCAACCGGGCACGGGCCGCCACCAGCCGTACGGCGTCCGGGAGTTCGAAGACCCCGGCGGCGTAGGCGGCGGCCAGCTCGCCGACCGAGTGGCCGAGCACGAGGTCGGGGCGTACGCCCCAGGACTTCAACAGCTCGACGAGGGCTACTTGGAGGGCAAAGAGGGCCGATTGGGCGTAGCCGGTGGCATTGAGCGGGTTCGCGTCGGCCCGCTGAGCCTCGGCCTCGTCGGTCTTGTCGGCTTCGGCTTCGGCTTCGGCTTCGGCTTCGGCTTCGGCTTCGGCTTCGGCGAGCAGCACTTCCCGCAGCGGACGCGGGAATCCCTCCTCGGGCCCGAGTTCGGCTTCGAGCAGTTCGCATACGGCGTCCAGGGCTTGCGCGAACACCGGGTAGGCGGCGTGGAGTTCGCGCCCCATGCCGGGTCGCTGGCTGCCCTGCCCGGTGAACATCCATGCCGTGCGCCCCTCACCGAGGGTGCCGGTCACGACCGTGGCGTGGCCGTGCGCCGGGATGCCGTCGGCCGCCAACGCGTCCAGCCCGGCGCGCAGTTGGTCGAGGTCGGTGCCGAGGACGACGGCACGGTGGTCCAGCACGGCGCGGGTCGTGGCCAGCGCGCGGGCGATGTCCCCGGGGGCCGGCCGGCTCCCGGAGGCGACGAGGCCCGTCAGCCGCGCCGCCTGGGCCCGGGTCGCCCGCTCGGTACGGCCGGACACCACCCAAGGCACGAGCGAGGGGCCATCACCGGTGCCACCCGGCTCCCGCCCCCTGACGCTCTCACCGACCGGGGCTTCTTCGAGGATGACGTGGGCATTGGTGCCACTGATGCCGAACGACGACACACCGGCCCGGCGCGGATGTCCGGCCGCTTCCCAGTCCCGGGGTTCGGTGAGCAGCCGTACCGCTCCGGATTCCCAGGCGATGTGCTCGGAGGGCCGGTCCACGTGCAGGGTCCGGGGCAGATGGCGCCGCTGGAGCGCCATGACCATCTTGATGACGCTCGCAGCCGCGGCGCCCGCCTGGGCATGCCCGATGTTGGACTTGACCGAGCCGAGCCACAGTGGTTCGTCGTCGGTACGGGCCTGTCCGTACGTCGCGAGCAGGGCCTGCGCCTCGATGGGGTCGCCGAGCCGGGTGCCGGTGCCGTGCGCCTCGACCACGTCGACCTCGGCGGGCGAGACACGGGCGGCCTTCAGCGCCTGGCGGATCACGCGTTGCTGGGACGGGCCGTTGGGCGCGGTGAGCCCGTTGGAGGCTCCGTCCTGGTTCACGGCGCTGCCGCGCACCACCGCCAGGACCGGGTGGCCGAGGCGCCGGGCGTCGGACAGCCGCTCCAGCACCAGCATGCCCCCGCCCTCGCTCCACCCGGTGCCGTCGGCGCTGTCGGCGAAGGACTTGCAGCGCCCGTCGCCGGCCAGTCCACCCTGCCGTGCGAACTCGAGGAACATGCCCGGCGTCGCCATCACGGTGGCGCCACCGGCCAGGGCCATGTCGCACTCACCGGCCCGCAGCGCCTGGGCGGCCAGGTGCAGGGCGACCAGGGCCGAGGAGCAGGCGGTGTCCACGGACACGGCAGGCCCCTCCAGCCCGAACACATACGACAGCCGGCCGGATGCCACGCTCGGCGTACTGCCCGTCAGCAGATAGCCGTCGGTCTCCGGGTCGGCGTCGTCGTCCTCCTGCCCGCTGGCGTACCCGTTCGCGGACACCCCCGCGTACACACCCGTGGCCGAACCCTGGAGCGAGAGCGGGTCGATGCCGGCCCGTTCCAGCGCCTCCCAGGCGGTCTCCAGCAGCAACCGCTGCTGCGGGTCCATGGCGAGGGCCTCACGCGGCGAGATCCCGAACAGCTCGGCGTCGAACTCGGTCGCACCGTCGACGAATCCGCCGACCGCCGTCACCCCTTCCAGCGTCTTCATGTTCCAGCCGCGGTCCAGGGGGAACGGCGTGATGCCGTCACCGCCCGCGGCCACCAACTCCCACAGCGCTTCGGGCGAGTCCACACCGCCGGGGTAACGGCAGCCCATGCCGATGACGGCTATGGGCTCGTCACCGGGCGCGGCGCTTCGGGGTGTCGTCTCCTCCGTCGCGAAGTCGGCTGACACACCGACGAGTTGCTCACGCAGGGACGCGGCCAGCGCGGCGGGCGTCGGGTGGTCGAAGATGACCGTCACCGGGAGCGTGATGCCGGTGGCGGCGCCGAGCCGGTTGCGCAGTTCGACGGCCGTGAGCGAGTCGAACCCGAGGTCCTTGAAGGCACGGGAGGCGTCGACCGAGCCCGCGGACGCATGCCCGAGCACCGCGGCGACCTGCGCCTGCACCAGGTCCAGCAGCTCGCGCTCCTGCTCCTCGACGGACTGCTCACGCAGCCGCCCGGCCAGGGCACCACCGCTCCCGGCCGGTCCGGCGGCCCGACGTCGCCGGTCGGCGGCGGGCACAAGGCCCTGAAGAATCCCGGGCAGGGAGTCCCGTACGGCGGCCAGGGCGGGGGTGCGCAGGGCGACGGGGACGGCGGTCGGCTCGTCGACGACGAGTGCCGCGTCGAGGAGGGCCAGGCCATCGCCGGTCTCCAGCGCCGGGAAGCCCTGCCGAGCCATCCGCTCCAGCTCCGCCTCGCCCAGCGTCCCACCCATACCGTCGGCGTTCGCCCACATCCCCCAGGCCAGCGACACCGCGGGCAGGCCCTCGGCGCGGCGGGTGGCCGCGAGGGCGTCGAGGACGTTGTTCGCGGCCGAGTAGGCGGCCTGACCGGCGTTGCCGACGACACCGGCGAAGGAGGAGAACAGCACGAAGGCGGACAGGTCACGGTCGGCCGTCAACTCGTGCAGGTACAGCGCCGATTCGGCCTTCGCCGCCAGCACACCGGCCAGCCGCTCCGGCGTCAGGTCAGCGACCAGACCGTCGTCCAGTACACCGGCCGCATGCACCACACCCGACAGATCGACGCCGTCCAGTACGGCGGCCAGCGCCGACCGGTCGGTCACGTCACACGCCTGGACCTGGACATGGGCGCCCAACTCCTCAAGCTCAGAACAGAGTTCGGCAGCACCCGGAGCCGCGGGCCCACGCCGTGAGACGAGAAGCAGATCCCGTACCCCGTGCACGCTGACCAGATGCCGGGCAACCTCCGCGCCCAGCCCACCGGTCCCACCCGTGATCAGCACCGTGCCCTCGCCACCCCACAGCGACGGCACCCGAAGCACGACCTTCCCCACATGCCTGGCCTGCCCCAACAGACGCAACGCCTCCGGCGCACGCGAGATCCCGTAAGCGGTGACCGGAGCCGGCCGCAGGGCACCCCGCTCGAACAGCTCCAGGAGCGCCGCGAACATCTCCGCGATGCGATCGGGGCCGGCGTCGATGAGGTCGAAGGAGGTGTAGTCGACGCCGTGCTCGGCCCGCACCTGTTCGGCGTCGCGGATGTCGGTCTTGCCCATCTCCACGAACCGGCCACCGGGACGTACAAGCCGTAGCGAGGCGTCCACGAACTCACCCGCGAGCGAGTCCAGCACCACATCGACGCCCGGCTGGAAGCGCTCCTCGAAGTCCGTCGTGCGGGACGACGCGATGCGCTCGGCGGGGATCCCGAGGCCGCGTACGACGGGCCACTTGGGCTCGCTCGCGGTCGCGTACACCTCGGCCCCCAGGTGCCGGGCGAGTTGGACGGCCGCAGTCCCGACACCACCGGCAGCGGAGTGGATCAGCACCGACTCCCCCGCCTCCAGACCGGCGAGGTCATTGAGGGCGTAGTAGGCGGTCAGGAACACGATCGGCACCGACGCCGCCTGCTCGAACGACCACCCCTCCGGCACCCGCGCCAACAACCGGGCATCGGACACCGCCGTCGGAGCGAACGCCCCGTCCAGCAGGCCCATCACCCGGTCACCGACGGCAAGCCCCGTCACATCGGGACCGACCTCCACCACCACACCGGAACCCTCGTGCCCCAGCCGCCCCGCATCCCCCGGATACATCCCCAGCACATTCAGCACATCACGGAAATTGACACCGGCCGCCCGCACCGCGACCCGCACCTCACCACCCCGCAACCCACGCGGCTCCTCAGCAACCAGCCCCACACCATCCAGCCGCCCCTGAGCCACCACATCCATCCGCCACCCAGCACCCGCCCCGGCACCGGCAGGCGGCACCAGCACCCCACCCGAAGCCATCGGCACCATCCACGGCACCCACACCTGGCCCGCGCGGATCGCGAGCTGCTGGTCCTCGATGCGGGTGGCGGTGGCGGCAAGTCGGTAGGAGGCGGGGTCGTCGTCGATGTCGACGAGGGCGAAGCGGCCGGGGTGCTCGTTCATGGCGGAGCGCACCAGACCCCAGACGCCGGCGCCTCCGACATCGGGAGTCTCGCCGTCCCGCACGGCCACCGCTTCGTTGGTGACGACCACCAGGCGTGCGGTGGCGAAGCGCTCCTCGGCCACCCACTCGCGGACGGCCGCCAACACGTCAGTGACCGCGGCGGTCCCCGCCCCACGGCGGACCGGGAGCAGGACGGTGTCGGGTATGTCGTCGTCGCAGGGAACGAGGGTGAGTCCGGCCCCGTGCCAGGGTTCGGCGGACTCCGGAGCGCGCAGGACGGTCACCGATCCGGCACTGTCGGCGGCGGGCTCGACGGGCGCCGGGGCCCACTCCACGCGGTAGAGGTGCTCGGCACGGGTGGCGGCACCGCCGGCGGCGAACTGAGCGGGCGACGCCGGGCGCAGCAGTAGCGACTCCACGGTGGCGACCGGGGCGCCGGTGGCGTCGGCGATGTGCAGGGCGTAGGTGCCGGAACCGCGGGGGACGATCCGGACGCGGACGAGGTCAGCGCCGATGGCATGGCAGGACACTCCGGTCCAGGCGAACGGCAGCAGGGCGCCGTGCTGTTCGTCCGCACGCAGGGCCAGGGCATGCAGTACCGAGTCGAGCAGGGCCGGGTGCAGTCCGAAGGAGGTCGCCTCGGTGGCCACGTCTTCGGGCAGCGCGGCCTCGACGTACAGTTCCTCGCCCCGGGCCCAGACCTGCCGCAGGCCACGGAACGCGGTGCCGTAGCGCAGGTCCGTCTCGGCCAGCCTGTCGTACAGCCCGGTGGTGTCGACCCGCTCGGCGTCCTTCGGGGGCCAGGTCCGCAGCTCCGGGGACCCCGCAGCGGCCGTACCTCCGCTCACTGTTCCCTCGGCGTGCAGGGTCCAGATGTTGTCGTCGTCGGTGTCGTCCGGGCGGGCGTACAGCCGCAGCGGGCGGGGGCCCGTGTCGTCGGGCGCGTCGAGGGCGATCTGAATCTGGACGGCGCCCTGCCCGGGGAGGACCAGTGGGGCCTGGAGGGTGAGTTCGTCGATGCGGTCACAGCCGACGCGGTCGGCGGCCGCCAGGGCGAGTTCGATCAGCGCCGTACCGGGTACGACGACGGTCTCGCCCACGACGTGGTCGGCGAGCCACGGTGCGACGGCCGTCGACAGCCGCGCGGTCAGCAGGACGGCGTCCGATCCGGCCACGGGGACCGCCGCCCCGAGCAGCGGGTGCTCGGCGGCCTTGAGCCCGAGCCCGCGCGCGTCGACGGCCGAACCGGCGTCGCGCAACCAGTACCGCTCACGCTGGAACGCGTACGTCGGCAACGCCGTCCGTACGGCACCGCTGCCCTCGAACACGGCCGACCAGTCGACCGGCGTACCGCGGACGTACAGCTCGGCGACGGCACGCAGTGCGGTCTCCGCCTCGGGCCGGTTCCTGCGCAGCGCGCTGACGGCGAACGCCGGCTCCACCGCGGCGGACAGCACCGGGTCGGGGCCGAGTTCCAGGAGGCGTACGACTCCGAGGTCGTCCAGGGCCGTGCGAGCGGCGGCGTGGAAGCGGACGGCCTCGCGCACCTGGCGCACCCAGTAGCCGGGGGTGGTCCAGTCATCGTCGCGGAGCGCGGCGCCGGTCAGGGTGCTGACGGCGGGAAGGGCAGGCCGTCGGTAGGTGATCTGCTGGGCGATCGCGGCGAACTCGTCCAGCATCGGTTCCATGAGCGGGGAGTGGAAGGCGTGGGACACGCGCAGGCGGGTGACCCGGCGACCGCGTTCGCGGACCACGTCCATGACGCGTTCGACGCCTTCTTCGGTGCCGGAGACGACGACGGCGGCCGGTCCGTTGACGGCGGCGATGCTCACGTCGTCGGCGCCGGCCAGCAGCTCGGCGACTTCGGCTTCCTCCGCCTCCACGGCGGCCATCGCGCCCCCCGTCGGAAGGGCCTGCATCAGCCGGGCACGGGCCGCCACCAGCCTTACAGCGTCCGGGAGTTGGAAGACACCGGCCGTGTAAGCGGCCGCGTACTCGCCGATGGAGTGCCCCAGCACCACGTCGGGGTGCAGGCCCCAGGACTCCAGCAGCGCCGCGAGCGCGGTCTCGACGGCGAACAGGGCTGCTTGGGCGTAGCCGGTGCGGTCGAGCAGTGCGGCGGTTTCGGAGCCGTCGGCCGCGAGGAGGACGTCCCGGAGTGGGAGGGGGAAGCCGTCCGCGCCGGACAGCTCGGCCTCCAGCAGTGCGGCTGTCTCGTCGAAGGCACCCGCGAACACGGGGTAGGCGGCGTGCAGTTCACGCCCCATCCCTAGACGCTGGCTGCCCTGCCCCGTGAACATCCATGCCGTACGGCCCTCGGTGACGACCCCCGTCACGGCCGGCTCGGCGAGCCCCGATCGCAGGGTGCCGATGTCCGGGCCCAGCACTACGGCCCGGTGCTCAAGCGCCGTACGGGAGGTGGCCAGGGACAACCCCACATCGAGCGGGGACAGTTCGGGCCGTTCGAGGAGGAAGGTGTCGAGCCTCTCCGCCTGGGCGTCCATGGCCTGCCGACTGCGACCCGACAGCACCCAGGGGACGACGGGCACATGGGTCGGAGACTCCGGTCGGCGCGGAGACGGTGCGATGGGGGCTTCTTCGAGGATGACGTGGGCGTTGGTGCCGCTGATACCGAACGACGACACACCCGCCCGACGCGGCCGCTCACCCTGCGGCCAGGCCCGCTCCTGCCGCAGCAACTCCACCGCACCCGCCGACCAGTCCACATGCGAGGACGGCTCATCGACATGCAGCGTGCGGGGCAGACGCTCCCGCCGCAGCGCCATCACCATCTTCACGACACTCGCCACACCGGCTGCCGCCTGCGCATGCCCGATGTTCGACTTGATCGACCCCAGCCACAACGGCTCGTCACCGGACCGAGCCTGCCCATAGGTCGCCAGCAACGCCTGCGCCTCGATCGGATCACCCAGCTTGGTGCCGGTGCCATGCGCCTCGACCGCATCCACCTCGGCGGCATCCACCCCCGCAACAGCCAACGCCTGCCGGATCACCCGCTGCTGGGACGGACCATTCGGCGCGGTAAGCCCATTGGACGCACCGTCCTGGTTCACAGCACTGCCACGCACCACCGCCAACACCCGATGGCCACTACGGCGCGCATCCGACAACCGCTCCAGAACAAAAATGCCCCCGCCCTCAGCCCAACCCGTCCCATCAGCACTGTCGGCAAACGACTTGCACCGACCATCACCAGCCAGCCCACCCTGCCGCGCAAACTCCAGAAAGATGCCTGGCGTCGCCATCACCGTCGCGCCGCCGGCCAGAGCCATATCGCACTCCCCCGAGCGCAACGCCTGGCACGCCAGATGCAGGGCGACCAGTGCCGAAGAGCAAGCGGTGTCCACGGACACCGCCGGACCCTCCAGCCCGAACACATACGACAAACGCCCCGATGCGACGCTCGGCGTACTGCCCGTCAGCAGATAGCCACCGGTCTCCCCCTGCGGGCTCTGCATGTTCCCGCCGTAACCGCTCCCGGAGACGCCGGCGTAGACGCCCGTCTGTGTGCCACGCAACGACGCCGGATCAATACTCGCGTCCTCCAACGCCTCCCACGCCGTCTCCAACAACAACCGCTGCTGCGGATCCATCGCCAACGCCTCACGCGGCGAAATCCCGAACAACTCCGCATCAAACAACGCCACGCCATCGACGAACCCACCAACCGCAGCAAGCCCCTCCAACAAGGCAGGATCCCAACCACGATCCGTCGGCAAAGCCCCCAACCCATCCCGGCCCTGACTGACCAGATCCCACAACCCCTCAGCCGAATCGGCACCACCCGGGAACCGACACCCCATCCCCACAATCGCGATCGGCTCGTCCAAAGCCGTGCGCGTGCGGGTGGCTGCCATCGCGGTGCCATTGGAGGTGTCCGCCGCGCCCAGCAGTTGGGTCTTGAGGAAGTCGGCGAGGGCGGTGGGCGTCGGGTGGTCGAAGACGAGGGTGGCGGGGAGCGTGACGCCGGTGGCGGAGCCGAGGCGGTTGCGCAGGTCGACGGCGGTCAGCGAGTCGAACCCCAGGTCCTTGAAGGCCCGGGACACGTCGATCGACCCCGCGGACGCATGGCCGAGCACCGCGGCGACCTGTGCCTGCACCAGGTCCAGCAACTGCCGCTCCTGCTCGGCGGGTTGGAGCTCGGCCAACTTGCGGGCCAGGCCGGTGGCGGCCGCCCCCGCTTGACCGACGGCGCGGCGTCGGCGGTCGGCGGCGGGCACGAGGCCCTGCAGAATCCCGGGCAGGGAGTCTCGTACGGCCGCCAGGGCCGAGGTGCGTAGGGCGACGGGGACGGCGAGCGGTTCGTTGACCAGCAGGGCCGTATCCAGGAGGGCCAGGCCTTCGCCGGTCTCCAGCGCCGGGAAACCCTGCCGAGCCATCCGCTCCAGCTCCGCCTCGCCCAGCGTCCCACCCATACCGTCGGCATTCGCCCACATACCCCACGCCAGCGACACGGCGGGCAGGCCCTCGGCGCGGCGGGTGGCAGCAAGAGCGTCCAGGACATTGTTCGCGGCCGAGTAGGCGGCCTGACCGGCATTGCCCACCACACCCGCGAACGACGAGAACAACACAAACGCGGACAGCCGCCGATCAGCGGTCAACTCATGCAGAAGCAGGGCCGATTCGGCCTTCGCCGCCACCACCCGGCCCACACGCTCCGGCGTCAGATCAGCGACCAGACCGTCGTCGAGAACACCCGCCGCATGCACTACGGCCGACAGGTCGACGCCATCGAGTACGGCGGCCAGCGCCGACCGGTCGGAGACATCACACGCCTGGACGCTGACCCGCGCACCCAACTCCTCAAGTTCAGCGCGGAGTTCAGCGGCACCTGCGGCCGCGGGCCCGCGCCGAGAGACCAGCAGCAGATCCCGCACCCCGTGCTCGGTGACCAGATGCCGGGCGACTTCCGCGCCCAACCCACCGGTTCCGCCCGTGATCAGCACCGGGCCGTGGCCGCTCCAGGGCGATGGCACCGACAGGACGACCTTCCCGACATGCCTGGCCTGCCCCAACAGCCGCAACGCCTCCGGCGTCCTTGCCAGGTCGAACGAGGTCACCTGCACCGGCCGCACCGCACCTTGCTCGAACAGCTCCAGCAAGGCAGCCCACATCTCGGCGATCCGGTCCGGACCGGCATCCATCAGATCGAACGAGCGGTACGACACCCCGTGCTCCGCACGCACCTCCTCGGCGTCGCGGACATCGGTCTTGCCCATCTCCACGAACCGGCCACCGGGACGTACGAGCCGTAGCGAGGCGTCCACGAACTCACCCGCCAGCGAGTCCAGCACCACATCGACGCCCGGCCGGAACCGCTCCTCGAACTCCGTCGTACGCGAGGAAGCGATCCGCTCGGCCGGAACACCCAGCCCGCTGACCACCGGCCACTTCGGCTCACTGGCCGTCGCGTAGACCTCGCCGCCCAAGTGCTGGGCGAGCTGCACGGCGGCCATCCCCACACCACCGGCAGCGGAGTGCACCAGCACCGACTCCCCCGCCTCAAGCCCGGCAAGATCCACCAAGGCGTAATAGGCGGTCAGAAACACGATCGGCACCGACGCCGCCTGCTCGAACGTCCACCCCTCCGGAATCCGGGTCAGCAACCGCGCATCAGTTGTGGCCATCGGGCCGAAGGCTCCGTCCAGCAGGCCCATCACCTGATCACCGACCGTCAGTCCGGTCACATCAGGCGCAACCTCGACGACCACACCGGCACCCTCGTGCCCGAGCCGCCCCGCATCTCCCGGATACATACCGAGCACATTGAGCACATCACGGAAGTTGACGCCGGCCGCCCGCACCGCGACCCGCACCTCACCAGCCCGCAGCCCACGCGGCTCCTCAGCAACCAGCCCCACACCATCCAGCCGTCCCTGAGCCACCACATCCATCCGCCACCCGGCACCCACCCCTGCACCCGCGGGCGGCACCAACACCCCACCCGAAGCCATCCGCACCATGCGCGGCACCCACAACTGACCGTGCCGCAGGGCGACTTGGTCCATGTCGTCGGTGAGCAGCGCGGCGGAGGGGAGTTCGCTGCCATCGATGTCGAGGAGGGCGAAGCGGCCGGGGTGCTCGTTCATGGCGGAGCGCAGCAGGCCCCAGACGCCGGCGGCGGTCGGGGCGGGAGTCTCCTCGGGTGTCACGGCGACACCGCCCGAGGTCACGATCACCAGGCGGGAGCCGGCGAACTCCGGCTCGGCGAGCCAGCGTTGCACCAGCGCCAGGGTTCCGGCGAGGACCTCCGCGACGGGGCCGTCGGTGGCGACGGGCAGCAGGACCCGGCGTGGGGTGTCGGCCCCGGCGGCGAGGGCGGTGAGCAGTGCGTCCAGGTCCGCGTGGACCGGGGCGTCGAGCCCTCGGCCCGAGTCGCCGATGACGACCGTGCCGGCTGTCTGCTGTTCGGCGGCCGGCGCGGTGGTGGCGGTCCACTCCACACGGTAGAGGTGCTCGGTGCCCTGGGTGGCCTGCTGGGCGGCCAGTTCCGTGGTCGAGACGGGGCGCAGGAGGAGGCAGTCGACCGTGGCCACCGGTTCGCCGGTGGCGTCGGCGACGCGCAGCTCGATCTCGCCTTCGCCGCGCATGCGCAGCCGGGCTCGGACCGACGAGGCGCCGACGGCGGTGAGGGTCACGCCGGACCACAGGAACGGCAGAAGCGCGGTCCGGTCGTCGCCGCCGCGCAGGGCGAGGGTGTGCAGCACGGTGTCGAGGAGGGCGGGGTGGAGGCCGAAGGAGGCGGCGCTGTCGGCAACGGGTTCGGGGAGGGTGGCCTCGATGTACCAGTCGTCGGTGTCCCGCCAGACACGGCTGATGCCTCGGAAGGCGGGGCCGTACGACAGTCCCGCTGTCTCCAACCGCTCGTAGAGGCCGTCGAGTCCGACCTGTTCCGCTTCCGGCGGCGGCCAGGCGCGCAGGTCCCAGGGGCCGTCGCCGGTGGCGTGGGCGAGGTTGCTCAGGGTGCCGGTCGCGTGGAGCGTCCAGGCCTGTTCGACCTCGGCGTCGTCGGCGCGGGAGTAGACGCGCACGGTGCGGCGGCCGTCGTCGGTGGCGGCGTCGATGACGGCCTGGACCTGGGCGGCGCCGCGCTCGGGGAGGATCAGCGGGGCCTGGAGGGTGAGTTCGTCGAGGTGGTCGCAGTCGACGCGCAGGCCGGCCTGGACGGCGAGTTCGACGAGGGCGGTGCCGGGGACGACG
Source organism: Streptomyces sp. NPDC111802 (assembly GCF_055634335.1). NCBI lineage: Bacteria > Bacillati > Actinomycetota > Actinomycetes > Kitasatosporales > Streptomycetaceae > Streptomyces > Streptomyces sp. NPDC111802. Next base: position 15,013 of record NZ_JBVKCZ010000043.1, read on the forward strand.
GCGAGTCCGCCGACGAGGTGGTCGGCGAGCCAGGGGGTGGTGGCGATGGACAGGCGGGCGGTGAGCAGGACGTTGTCCGAGCCGGCTACGGCGACGGCGGCGCCCAGGAGCGGGTGCCCGGCGACACCGAGGCCGAGGCCGCGGGCGTCGGAGGCGGTCCGGGTGGCGTCGAGCCAGTAGCGGTGCCGCTGGAAGGCGTAGGTGGGCAGGTCGGTGTGGCGGGCTCCGGTGCCGGTGAACACGGCGGCCCAGTCGGCGGCGGCGCCCCGTACGAACATCTCGGCGAGCGCGGTGAGCACGGAGCCACACTCGTCGCGGCCCTCGCGCAGGGTGGCCACGGCGGTGCTGTCGGGGGCGGTGGTCTGGACGAGGCCGGTGAGGACGGGGTCCGCGCCGATCTCGAGGAAGCGGGTGACACCGAGTTCGGTGGTGGCGGTGCGGACGGCGTCGTGGAAGCGTACGGCGTCGCGGACCTGGCGTACCCAGTAGTCGGGGCTCGCCCAGTCGTCGTCGGCGGCGGCGGCCCGTCCGGTGAGGGTGCTGACGGCGGGCACCACGGGGCGGCGGTGCCCGATGGCCGCGATGGTCTCGGCGAACTCGTCGGTCATGGGCGCCATGAGCGGGGAGTGGAAGGCGTGGCTGACCCGCAGGCGGGTGACGCGCAGTTCGCGTTCGCGGGCCGTCGCCATGATCCCTACGACTGCCTGCTCGGTGCCGGAGACCACGACGGCGCGCGGTCCGTTGACGGCGGCGATGACGGCGCCGTCCGTGAGGAATGCCTTGACCTCGTTCTCGTCGGCTTCGATCGCGGCCATCGCGCCGCCGTCCGGGAGTGCCTGCATGAGCCGGGCGCGGGCCGCCACCAGGCGTACGGCGTCGGGGAGTTCGAGGGCACCGGCGGCGTGGGCGGCGACGATCTCGCCGATCGAGTGGCCGATGACGACGTCCGGTTCGGCACCCCAGCCGCGCAGCAGGGCGACGAGGGCGGCCTCGACGGTGAAGATGGCCGCCTGGGCGTAGCCGGTACGGTCGAGGAGCGCGGCCTCGGGTGTGCCGGGCTCGGCGAAGCACACCTCGCGCACGGGCACGTCGAAGCCGGGTGCGCCGGCGAGTTCGGTGTCGAGCAGGGCGCAGATCTCGTCGAAGGCGCGCGCGTACGCAGGGTGTGCGGCATACAGTTCTCGTCCCATGCCCGGGCGCTGGCTGCCCTGGCCGGTGAACAGCCAGGCGGTACGGCCGTCGGTGACCGCGCCCTTGACGGCGGTCGCGGTGCCTGCGATGCCGGTGACGTCGTCGAGGGCGGCGCGCAGCGTGTCGCGGTCGGGGCCGAGAACGACGGCCCGGTGTTCGAGGACGGCGCGGCCGGTGGCCAGGCTGTGGCCGATGTCGAGGGCGGAGGCGTCGGATCCGCCGATGTGGGCGGCGAGGCGTTCGGCCTGTGCCTGCAGCGCGGTGGCGCTGCGGGCGGTCAGGACCCAGGGGACGAGGGGCAGGTTGCCTGACGCCTCGTCGGCGTCGTCGTCGGCCGTGGCTTCCGTGGCTTCTTCGACGATGACGTGGGCGTTGGTGCCGCTGATGCCGAAGGAGGACACGGCGGCCCTGCGGGGGTGCTCCCCGGCGGGCCAGGGCCGGGTCTCGGTGAGGAGGCGGACGGCGCCCGCCGACCAGTCGACATGGGAGCTGGGGCGGTCGGCGTGCAGGGTGGGCGGCAGGTGGCGGGCGCGCAGCGCCATGACCATCTTGATGATGCCGGCCACGCCGGCCGCCGCCTGGGTGTGCCCGATGTTGGACTTGACGGAGCCGAGCCAGACGGGGTTCTGCTCGTCCCGTCCCTTGCCGTAGGTGGCGAGCAGGGCCCCCGCCTCGATGGGGTCGCCGAGCCGGGTGCCGGTGCCGTGCGCCTCGACTACGTCGACGTCGGTGGTGGTCAGCCGGGCGGATTCCAGTGCGCGGCGGATGACGCGCTGCTGCGCGGGCCCGTTGGGCGCGCTGAGGCCGTTGGACGCGCCGTCCTGGTTGACGGCGCTGCCCCGGATCACGGCCAGCACCGGGTGGCCGAGGCGCCGGGCTTCGGAGAGGCGTTCGAGGACGAGGACGCCGGCGCCCTCCGCCCATCCGGTGCCGTCGGCGTCGTCGGCGAACGCCTTGCACCGGCCGTCCCCGGCGAGTCCGCCCTGCCGGGAGAACTCGACGAACGTGGTCGGCGCGGCCATCACCGTCACCCCGCCCGCGAGCGCCGTCGCGCACTCGCCGGAGCGCAGGGACTGGCAGGCCAGGTGCAGGGCGACGAGGGAGGAGGAGCAGGCGGTGTCGATGGTGACGGCAGGGCCCTCGAAGCCGAAGACGTAGGCGATGCGCCCGGAGAAGACGCTGCCCGCGTTGCCGTTGGCGAGGAACCCGGCGACGTCCTTGGGCACTTCCTGCAGCCGGGAGGCGTAGTCGTGGTACATGAGCCCGGCGAAGACACCGGTCGCCGTGCCGCGCAGGGACAGCGGGTCGATGCCGGCCCGCTCCAGGGCCTCCCACGAGGTCTCCAGCAGCAGCCGCTGCTGCGGATCCATCGCCAGGGCCTCACGGGGGCTGATGCCGAACGCCTCCGCGTCGAACTCGGCGGCCTCGTGCAGGAATCCGCCCTCCCGGGTGGCCGAGGTGCCGGCCGCCCGGTCGGTGTCGGTCGCGAACAGGGCGTCCAGGTCCCAGCCGCGGTCGGCGGGGAACGGCGTGATGCCGTCCCCACCACCGCTCACCAGCCCCCACAGGTCCTCCGGCGATGCGACGCCGCCGGGGAAGCGGCAGCCCATCCCGACGATGGCGATCGGCTCGTGGTCCTTGGCCTCGGCCTCACGCAGACGAAGGTGGGCGTCCTGGGCGTCGGCGATAGCACGCTTGAGGTATTCGCGGAGCTTGTCCTCGTTCGCCATCTGTTCCTTGTCCTTCGAGAGCGCGGAGAGCCGAATCAAGGGGCTTGGAGTGGTGCCGGGTCAGGGGGTTCGGGGGCCGGGTGACCGAGTCCGGGACGGTGCCGGGCCGCCGGGCGGTGCGGTCAGTCGGCGACCCAGGGCTTGTCGTCGAGCAGCGCGAAGAGCTCGTCGTCGGTGGCGTCGTCGAGTTGGACGCGGTTGTCCTGGTCCGCGTCCGCTCCGCCGTCGGCGGCGCTCGCCGACCAGGTGGCGAGCAGTTGTTGGAGCCGGTCGCCGATCGCCGCGCGCACGGTGTCGTCCGCGGCCGGCGCGGTCTCGGCGAGGACGGTGCGGAGCTTGTCCAACTCGCCCATGAGGAAGGCGCTGTCGCCGTCGTCGGCGGGGGCGAGCTCCGCGCTGAGGTGGTCGCGGAGGGAGAGGATGGTGGGGTGGTCGAAGATGAGGGTGGCGGGCAGCTGCAATCCAGTGGCGCTGTTCAGGCGGTTACGCAGGTCCACCGCGGTCAGTGAGTCGAAGCCCAGCTCCTTGAACGCCCGCGAGGCGTCCACGGACCCCGCCGAAGCATGCCCCAGCACCCCGGCCACCTCGGCCAGCACCGCGTCCAGCAGCACCCGGTCCCGCTCCACCGAACTCAGCCCCCGCAGCCGCTCCACCAGACCACCACCGGCAGCGCCACCCGAAGCGGCAACACCCCAACGCCGACCAGCCGCCGGCACCAGCTCCCGCAACACGAACGGAACCCGATCACCGGCAAGCGCCGAGATACGCAGGGCAACGGGAACTGCGTTCGGCTCATTGACCATCAGCGCGGTGTCCATCAGGGCCAACGCCTCACGCGCGGCCAGCGGCGGTAGTCCCGCCCGCCGCAACCGCGCCACGTCCGCCTGCGCCAACCGGCCGCCCATACCGGTCTCCCACATCCCCCAGGCCAGCGACACAGCGGGCAAACCCTGCGCGCGGCGCACGGTCGCCAGGGCGTCCAGGACATTGTTCGCGGCCGAGTAGGCAGCCTGACCGGCATTGCCCACCACACCCGCGAACGACGAGAACAACACAAACGCCGACAGATCACGATCAGCCGTCAAGGCATGCAAGTGCAAGGCTGATTCGGCCTTCGCCGCCAGCACACCCGCCAACCGCTCCGGCGTCAGATCAGCGACCACACCATCATCGAGAACCCCCGCCGCATGCACCACGGCCGACAGATCGACACCGTCGAGTACACCGGCCAGCGCCTCCCGGTCGGAGACATCACACGCCTGGACACTGACCCGCGCACCCAACTCCTCAAGTTCGGCACGGAGTTCAGAGGCGCCGGGAGCTTCGGGCCCGCGCCGGGAGACGAGAAGCAGATCCCGCACCCCGTGCTCGGTGACCAAGTGCCGGGCGACCTCCGCGCCCAGCCCCCCGGTCCCGCCCGTGATCAGCACCGCCCCCTGACCACCCCACGGCGACGGCACCGACAGAACGACCTTCCCCACATGCCGGGCCTGCCCCAGCAGCCGCAACGCCTCCCGAGCCCTGGCCACGTCATACGAGGCCACCCTCACCGGCCGCAACGCGCCCCGCTCGAACAGCTCCAGCAGCTCGGCCCACATCCCGGCGATCCGGTCCGGACCCGCGTCAAGGGTGTCGAACGCCTGGTAGCTGATGTCCGGATGGGTGAGAGCCACCTTCTCCGGGTCGCGTACGTCCGCCTTGCCCATCTCGACGAAGCGGCCACCGGGCCGCACCAACCGCAGCGAGGCATCCACGAACTCCCCCGCCAGCGCGTCCAGCACCACATCCACACCCGACCGGAACCGCTCCTCGAACTCAGTCGTCCGCGACGAGGCAATACGCTCCTGCGCCACACCCAGCTCCCGCAGCACCGCCCACTTCGGCCCACTCGCCGTCGCGAACACCTCGGCACCCAAATGCTGAGCCAGCTGCACCGCAGCCATACCGACACCACCGGCCGCGGAATGGATCAGTACCGACTCACCGGCTCGCAGTCCGGCGAGGTCCTTCAGGGCGTAGTAGGCGGTCAGGAACACGATCGGCACGGACGCGGCCTGCTCGAACGACCAGCCCTCCGGTATCCGCGCCAGCAGCCGCGCATCGGTGTCGGCCGTCGGGCCGAACGCGCCGTCCAGCAGGCCCATCACCCGATCACCGACCGCCAGTCCGGTCACATCAGGCGCAACCTCGACGACCACACCGGCACCCTCATGCCCCAGCCGACCCGCGTCCCCGGGATACGTGCCCAACACGTTCAGCACATCCCGGAAGTTCACCCCGGCCGCCCGCACCGCGACCCGCACCTCACCGGGGCCGAGGACACGCGGCTCCTCGGTGATGGGCTCGACGCCGTCGAGGCGACCGCGCTGCCCCACCTCCATGCGCCACGTCTTCCCGGGGGGCACGGTGGGCGGCACGAGGACATCGTCGGAGGCCATCCGTACGAGGCGCGGTGTCCATGACTTGCCGTCGCGGAGGGCGAGTTGAGGCTCGTCGAGGGGGGAGAGCCGTTCGGCGAGGGCGCGGTACGAGGCGGCGGTGCCGTCGACGTCGGCGAGGACGAGGCGTCCGGGGTGCTCGCTGATCGCCGACCGGACCAGGCCCCAGGCGGCGGCGCCGGTCAGGTCGGGAGTCTCGGTGCCGGTGGCGGGGCGCAGCGCGACCGCGCCGGTGGTCAGTGCCACCAGCGGGGTGTCCGCCCATCGCTCGTGTGCGAGCCAGGTCCGCATGGCACCCAGGAGATCAGCAACCGGACTTGGGACTTCACCAGAGTTGACCGCGACGGTCAGGCCGACGACCGAAGGTTCGGGCTCGCCCGCTTCGACCGCGGCGATGAGGGAGTCCAGGTCGGCGTAGTGCCTCGTGGGCACACCGGACTCGCGCCACGTCGTCGTGTCGCGGCCGCCGACCACGGCCCAGTGGCCGGTGCGGGCGGTCCGGGGGCGGTCGGTGGGCGCGGGGACCCAGTCGAGGCGGTACAGGTCGTCCGGTCCGGTGGCCGCCCGGGTCAGGTCGGCGGCGGACACGGGTCGCAGCACCAGCGAGTCGACCACGGCGACGGGGCCGCCCGCCGCGTCGGCGACGTGAAGTGCGTACGCGTCGCCCCCGCACGGCGTGAGCCGAGCCCGTACGGCACTCGCACCGACGGTGTGGAAGGACGCACCCGACCACAGGAACGGCAGCAGCGCGCCCTGCCCCTCCCCCGCGCGAAGGGCAAGGGCGTGCAGCACGGTGTCGAGGAGCGCCGGGTGCAGCCCGAACGCCGTCGCCTCGCTCTTGGCCGGCTCGGGCAGGGCCGCTTCGACGAGCAGCTCGTCGCCGGACGTCCACACGCGGGCCAGGCCCCGGAAGGTGGCGCCGTAGGAGAGTCCGGAGCGGTCGAGCCGCTCGTAGAGGTCTTCGAGGTCGTCGTGGGGGAGTTCGCGGGCCCCGGCAGGCGGCCAGGTGCGAAGCTCGGGCGCCTCGTCGAGAGTGACGGCCGCGTCGTCGAGGCGGCCGGTGGCGTGCAGGGTCCAGGGCTGGTCGGGGGCCGCGTCGTCGGGCCGCGCGTAGACCTGGAGCGCCCGGCTTCCCTCGCCGTCCGCCGTCGGGGCCTCGACGGTGATCTGGACGGTGACGCCCGCGTCGGGCGGCAGGACGAGCGGTGCCCGGAGGGTGAGTTCGGCCAGCCGGCCGCAGTCGGCGCGGTCGCCGGCCTGGAGGGCGAGCTCGACGAACGCCGTTCCCGGTACGACGACGTTGCCGACCACCACATGATCGGCGAGCCACGGATGCGTACGGACCGACAGACGGGATGTCAGCAGCAGCGTGTCGGAGCCGGCCACGGTGACGGCCGCGCCGAGCAGCGGATGCTCCGCGGCCGCGAGACCGAGGCCCCGCGCATCGGCGGCGGCACGGGCCGGTTCCAGCCAGTACCGCTGCCGCTGGAAGGCGTACGTCGGCAGCGGCACTCGTCGCGCACCACTGCCCTCGAACAGGGCGGCCCAGTCGACACGAGCCCCCCGGACGAAGAGCTCGGCAAGGGCGGTGAGCAGCGTCTCGGTCTCCGGGCGCCCCTTGCGCAGTACGGAGAAGGCCGGCCCGGCCACCGGGTCGACGAGCCCGCTCAGCACCGGATCGGGGCCGATCTCCAGCAGCCGTCCGGCGCCGAGCGGGCCGGTGGCGGCGCGCAGGGCGTCGTGGAAGAGCACGGGCCTGCGCACCTGTTGGACCCAGTAGGAAGGGCTGGTCCAGTCGGCCTCCCCGACGGTCTCGCCGGTCACCGACGAGGTGGCCGGGAGGGTGGGGCGTCGGTAGGTGATCTGCTGGGCGATCGCGGCGAACTCGTCGAGCATCGGCTCCATGAGCGGGGAGTGGAAGGCGTGGGACACGCGCAGGCGGGTCACCCGGCGACCGCGTTCGCGGACCACGTCCATGACGCGTTCGACGCCTTCTTCGGTGCCGGAGACGACGACGGCGGCCGGTCCGTTGACGGCGGCGATGCTCACGTCGTCGGCGCCGGCCAGCAGCTCGGCGACTTCGGCTTCCTCCGCCTCCACGGCGGCCATCGCGCCCCCCGTCGGAAGGGCCTGCATCAGCCGGGCACGGGCCGCCACCAGCCTTACAGCGTCCGGGAGTTGGAAGACACCGGCCGTGTAAGCGGCCGCGTACTCGCCGATGGAGTGCCCCAGCACCACATCCGGCGCCGCACCCCACGCGCGGAGCAACTCAACCGACGCTACCTGCACCGCGAACAGGGCCGCCTGTGCGTATCCCGTGCGGTCGAGCAGGGCGGCCGCTTCGGAACCGTCGGCCGCGAAGAGGACATCCCGCAGCGCGAGGGGGAAGCCGTCCGCGCCGGACAGCTCGGCCTCCAGCAGTGCGGCTGTCTCGTCGAAGGCACCCGCGAACACGGGGTAGGCGGCGTGCAGTTCACGCCCCATCCCGAGACGCTGGCTGCCCTGCCCCGTGAACATCCATGCCGTACGGCCCTCTGCGACCACCCCCGTCACGGCGGGCTCCGCGAGCCCCGACCGCAGCGCGTCACCGTCCCGCCCGAGGATCACCGCCCGGTGTTCCAGGGCGGCACGGGTCGTGGCCAGGGACAACCCGACGTCCGCGGGGTCCGCGTCGTGGGAAGCGAGATGCGCGGCCAGCCGTGCCGTGCCGGCATGCAGGGCTGCGGCGGTGCGGGCCGATACGACCCACGGAATCACCGGAAGGTCGGCCGAAGGTTCCGGCCGAAGCGCCGCCTGTGTGACGGGGGCTTCTTCGAGGATGACGTGGGCGTTGGTGCCGCTGATACCGAACGACGACACACCCGCCCGGCGCGGCCGCTCCCCACGCGGCCAGGCCCGCTCCTGCCGCAGCAACTCCACCGCACCCGCCGACCAGTCCACATGCGAGGACGGCTCATCGACATGCAGCGTGCGAGGCAGACGCTCCCGCCGCAGCGCCATCACCATCTTCACCACGCTCGCCACACCGGCCGCCGCCTGCGCATGCCCGATGTTCGACTTGATCGACCCCAGCCACAACGGCTCGTCACCAGACCGGGCCTGCCCATAGGTCGCCAGCAGCGCCTGCGCCTCGATCGGATCACCCAGCCGGGTGCCGGTGCCGTGCGCCTCGACCGCATCCACCTCGGCGGCATCCACCCTCGCAGCAGCCAACGCCTGCCGGATCACCCGCTGCTGGGACGGTCCGTTCGGCGCGGTGAGCCCATTGGACGCACCGTCCTGGTTCACAGCACTGCCACGCACCACCGCCAACACCCGATGGCCACTACGGCGCGCATCCGACAACCGCTCCAGAACAAAAATGCCCCCGCCCTCAGCCCAACCCGTCCCATCAGCACTGTCGGCAAACGACTTGCACCGACCATCACCAGCCAGCCCACCCTGCCGCGCAAACTCCAGGAAAATCGTCGGCGTCGCCATCACGGTGGCTCCACCGGCCAGGGCAAGGTGGCATTCGCCCGAGCGCAACGCCTGAACGGCCAGATGCAGGGCGACCAGCGCCGAGGAACACGCGGTGTCCACGGACATCGCCGGCCCCTCCAGCCCCAGCGAGTAGGCCAGGCGACCGGACGCAACGCTGGGAGTGCTCCCGGTCAGCAGGTATCCCTCAGTGCTGCCCTGCGGCGCGTCAACCGTGCCGCTGCCGTAGCCGTTGGCGGAGACGCCGGCGTAGACGCCCGTCTGTGTGCCACGCAACGACGCCGGATCAATACCCGCGTCCTCCAACGCCTCCCACGCCGTCTCCAACAACAACCGCTGCTGCGGATCCATCGCCAACGCCTCACGCGGCGAAATCCCGAACAACTCCGCATCAAACAACGCCACGCCATCGACGAACCCACCAACCGCAGCAAGCCCCTCCAACAAGGCAGGATCCCAACCACGATCCGTCGGCAAAGCCCCCAACCCATCCCGGCCCTGACTGACCAGATCCCACAACCCCTCAGCCGAATCGGCACCACCCGGGAAGCGGCACCCCATCCCCACAATCGCGATCGGCTCATCGAAAGCGGTCGTCGCCGGTGTACGCGGTTGTGTGGGGCCCTGCGCGGTGATCTCGCCGAGGACCTCTTCGAGGAGGTAGTCGGTTAGGGAGTTCGGGGTCGGGTGGTCGAAGACGAGGGTGGCGGGGAGCGTGATGCCGGTGGCGGCGCCGAGGCGGTTACGCAGATCGACGGCGGTCAGCGAGTCGAACCCCAGGTCCTTGAAGCTGCGGGTCCCGTCCACGGACACCGCCGAGGCATGGCCGAGCGCGGTGGCGACCTGCGCCTGGACCAACTCCAGCAGAACCCTGCGCTGTTCGGCGGGCGCCAGCACGGCGAGGCGGCGGGCCATTTCACCGTCGGCTGCGGCAGCAGTTCCGACGGTACGGCGACGTGTCCTGACCGGCACCAGGTCGTGCAGGACAGGGGGCAGGGCGCCGTGGCCGACCTCGCCGAGCGCCGAGGTGCGTAGGGCGACGGGGACGGCGAGCGGTTCGTTGACCAGCAGGGCCGCATCGAGCAGGGCCAGACCCTCACTCGTCTCCAGCGCCGGGAAGCCCTGCCGAGCCATCCGCTCCAGCTCCGCCTCGCCCAGCGTCCCACCCATACCGTCGGCGTTCGCCCACATCCCCCAGGCCAGCGACACGGCGGGCAGACCCTGGGCGCAGCGGGTGGCCGCGAGGGCGTCCAGGACATTGTTCGCGGCCGAGTAGGCGGCCTGACCGGCGTTGCCCACCACGCCCGCGAACGAGGAGAACAACACGAAGGCGGACAGATCACTATCGGCCGTCAACTCATGGAGATGCAGGGCTGATTCGGCCTTCGCCGCCAGCACACCGGCCAACCGCTCCGGCGTCAGATCAGCGACCAGACCGTCGTCGAGAACACCGGCCGCATGCACCACACCCGACAGATCAACGCCGTCCAACACGGCCGCCAGCGCCGCACGGTCGGTCACGTCACACGCCTGGACCTGGACATGGGCGCCCAACTCCTCAAGCTCAGAACAGAGTTCGGCAGCACCCGGAGCCGCGGGCCCACGCCGTGAGACGAGAAGCAGATCCCGCACCCCGTGCACGCTGACCAGATGCCGGGCAACCTCGGCCCCCAGCCCACCGGTCCCACCCGTGATCAGCACCGCCCCTTCGCCACCCCACGGCGACGGCACCCGAAGCACGACCTTCCCCACATGCCTGGCCTGCCCCAACAGCCGTAGGGCCTCAGGAGCCCGCCCCATCTCGAACGACGTCACCGGATTCGGCCGGAGCGCACCCTGCTCGAACAGCTCCAGCAGCGCGGCCCACATCTCGGCGATCCGGTCGGGACCGGCGTCGATCAGGTCGAAGGCGCGGTAGTCGATGCCGTGCTCCGCACGCACCTGCTCGGCATCGCGGATGTCGGTCTTGCCCATCTCCACAAACCGGCCACCCGGCCGCACCAACCGCAACGACGCATCCACGAACTCACCCGCGAGCGAGTCCAGCACCACATCCACACCCGGCCGGAACCGCTCCTCGAACCCCGTCGTCCGCGAGGAAGCGATCCGCTCCGCCGGGACACCCAGTTCACGCACCACCGGCCACTTCGGCTCACTGGCAGTCGCAAACACCTCACCGCCCAAATGCTGAGCCAACTGCACCGCAGCCATCCCCACCCCACCGGCAGCGGAGTGGATCAGCACCGACTCCCCCGCCTCCAGACCGGCGAGGTCCTTCAGGGCGTAATAGGCGGTCAGGAACACGATCGGCACCGACGCCGCCTGCTCGAACGACCACCCCTCCGGCACCCGCGCCAACAACCGCGCATCGGACACCGCCGTCGGAGCGAACGCCCCGTCCAGCAGGCCCATCACCCGGTCACCGACGACCAGGCCCGTCACCTCGGGGCCGACCTCCACCACGACACCCGCGCCCTCATGCCCCAGCCGCCCCGCATCCCCCGGATACATCCCCAGCACATTCAGCACATCACGGAAGTTGACGCCGGCCGCCCGCACCGCGACCCGCACCTCACCACCCCGCAACCCACGCGGCTCCTCAGCAACCAGCCCCACACCATCCAGCCGCCCCTGAGCCACCACATCCATCCGCCACCCAGCACCCAGTCCGACAGGCGGCAGGAGGACATCACCGCCGGCCATGCGGACCAGGCGCGGCACGCGTGCCGTCCCCTGACGGATCAGTACCTCGCGGGTCGTCTCCGGGACGCCCGTGAGCGTCTCCCAGGACGTGGGGTCGAGGTCGAGGTCGGCGAGGGCGATGCGGCCCGGGTGTTCGGTCGTGGCCGTGCGGACCAGGCCTCGGACGGCGGCCGCCGCCGGGTCGGTGAGAGGCTCCTCGTGGTCGTCGGGACCGGAGAGCACGATCAGCAGGCGGGTTTCCGCGAGGCGCGGCTCTCGCAGCCACTCCTTGACCGCGCCGAGTGCCTCGGTGACGGTCTCACGGACGGGGCGTGCGGCCTTCTCGATCGGCAGGAGGACGGTGCCCGGCGGTTGCGTACCGGTGTCGAGTGCCGTGCGCAGGGCGTCCAGGTCCGGGTACCGGGTGCCGTACCTGGCCTCGTGTCCGGTCGGGAGCTCGCCGAGGACGCCCCAGTCGCAGTCGGCGGTCCTGGTGTCCCCGGCCTCGGTGAGGGGGCGCCATTCCACTCGGAACAGCGCGTCGCGGACGAAGTTCTCGGTGGTCTCCAGGTCCGTGAGGGTGACGGGCCGCAGCAGGAGGCTGTCGAGGGTGGCGACGGGGGCGCCGTTCGCGTCGGCGACCCGGAGTGCGACCGTGTCCTCGCCTCGCCGTGTCATGTGGACGCGGACCGTGGACGCGCCCACGGCCGACAGCTCCACGCCCGACCACAGGAACGGCAACCGGGCACCGTCCTGCTCCCACAGGCCCAGTGCATGCAGCACGGTGTCCAGGAGCGCCGGGTGCAGACCGAATCCCTCGCCACCGCCCGTGACCGCTTCGGGCAGTGTGGCCTGCATGAACCAGTCGTCCCCGGCACGCCATACGGCCTCCAGGCCGCGGAACGCCGGGCCGTACGACAGGCCCGCCGCTCCCAACCGCTCGTAGAGACCGTCGAGTTCGACCTGCTCGGCGTCCTGCGGCGGCCAGACCCGCAGGTTCCACGACTCCCCGGAACCGGACGGCGCCGCGGCCTCGGCGATCGTGCCCGACGCGTGCAGGGTCCAGGGCAGGTCGTCGGCCGTGTCGTGCGGGCGGGCGTGGATGCGCAGGGCTCGCTGTCCTGCGGTGTCCGGGGCCTCTACGCCCACCTGGAGTTCGACGGCGCGGTCCGTCGGGAGGGCGAGTGGGGCGTGGAGGGTGAGTTCGGTGACGTGGTCGCAGCCGGCGCGCTCCCCTGCGGCGAGGGCCAGTTCCAGCAGCGCCGTTCCGGGGACGATCACCGTGCCCGCCACGACGTGGTCGGCGAGCCAGGGCTGGTCGGCGACGGACAGCCGCGCCGTCAGCAGCACGGTGTCCGTGTCGGCGACGGACACGGCGGCGCCGAGCAGCGGATGGCGGACGGGGCGCAGGCCCAGGCCGGCCGCGTCGACGGTGGTGCGGGGCGCTTCGAGCCAGTAGCGGCGGCGCTGGAAGGCGTACGTCGGCAGGGGTGTCTCGCGTGCCGCCGTGCCCGTGAAGAGGGCCGCCCAGTCGACGGACGTGCCGCGTACGAACAGTTCGGCGACGGCTGCGAGGGCCGTCTCGCGTTCGTCCCGGTCACGGCGCAGCACGCACACGGCGGGGGCGGTGTCGACCAAGGCGGAGAGGACGGGATCGGGGCCGATCTCCAGGAACCGGGCGACGCCGAGGTCGTCGACTGCGGTACGGGCCGCGTCGTGGAAGCGTACGGCGTCGCGGACCTGGCGTACCCAGTACTCCGGGGTCGTCCAGTCGTCGGCGTCGAGCACGGCGCCGGTGCGGGTGCTGACGGCGTGGAGCGCCGGGCGGTGGTAGGTCACCTGGGCCGCGAGGCCGGCGAATTCCGCCAGCATCGGCTCCATGAGCGGGGAGTGGAAGGCGTGCGAGACAGGGAGCCGCGTGGCCCGGCGGCCCTGTTGGTGGGCCGTGTCGACGATGTGCCGTACGGCGTCCTCGTGGCCGGAGACGACGACGGACGTGGCGCTGTTCACGGCGGCGATGACGGCGCCGTCCGTGAGGAGTGCGGTGACCTCGGTCTCGGTTCCCTCGATCGCGGCCATGGCGCCACCCTCGGGCAGGGCTCGCATGAGGCGTGCGCGGGCCGCGACGAGCCGTACGGCGTCGGGCAGTTCGAGGACTCCGGCCGCGTGGGCGGCGGCGAACTCGCCGACCGAGTGGCCCAGCACCACCTCGGGTTCGGTACCCCAGGAACGCAGCAATCGGATGAGGGCGACTTGCAGGGCGAAGAGGGCGGACTGGGCGTAGCCGGTGTCCTGGAGGGTGTGTTCGTCGTCTCCGAAGAGGACGGTGCGCAGGGGCTTTTCGAAGCCGAGCTCGGCGTCGAGAAGGGCACAGACCTCGTCGAGGGCGGAGGCGAACTCCGGGAAGGTGGCGGCGAGTTCTCGTCCCATGCCCGGACGCTGGCTGCCCTGGCCGGTGAACATCCACGCCGTACGGCCCTCGGTCGCGACGCCCGTGATCAGGGGTTCGGGTAGCTGGGCGCGGAGGCCGGCGAGGTCGTGGCCGAGGAGGACGGCTCGGTGGTCGAGGGCGGCGCGCGTTGCCGCGAGGGAGAACCCCGTGTCCAGGGGCTCGGCGTCAACGGAGGCGAGGCGTTCCAGCTGGGCGCGCAGGGCGTCGGCGCCACGGGCGGTCACCACCCAGGGGATCACGGGCAGTTCGACCGTTACGGCCGTGGTGGCCGGTGCGGCCGGTGCGGCCGGTGCGTCAGTGTCCTCTGCATCCGCCTCGGAGGGTTCGGCGGGGGCGGGTGTCTCTTCGATGACGACGTGGGCGTTGGTGCCGCTGATGCCGAAGGACGACACACCCGCCCGGCGCGGACGCTCACCCTGCGGCCAGGCCCGTTCCTCAGTCAGCAGCCGCACCGCACCCGCCGACCAGTCCACGTGGGTGGAGGGCTGATCGGCGTGAAGAGTACGCGGCAGGCGCTCGGCTCGCAGCGCCATCACCATCTTCATCACACCGGCCACACCCGCCGCCGCCTGTGTGTGGCCCAGGTTGGACTTCACCGACCCCAGCCACACGGGCTCACCGTCGCCGTCGCGCGCCTGGCCGTAGGTGGCCAGGAGTGCCTGGGCCTCGATGGGGTCACCGAGCCGGGTGCCGGTGCCGTGCGCCTCGACCGCGTCGACCTCGGCCGCCGTCACCCCAGCATTGGCCAGCGCCTGACGGATCACCCGCTGCTGGGACGGCCCGTTGGGCGCGGTGAGACCGTTGGACGCACCGTCCTGATTGACGGCCGTACCCCGCACCACGGCAAGCACCGGACGCCCCAGCCGACGTGCCTCACTCAACCGCATCAGCACCAGCACGCCCGCACCCTCGGACCACCCGGTGCCGTCCGCCGACTCCGCGAACGCCTTGCACCGGCCGTCCCCCGCCAGGCCACCCTGCCGCGAGAACTCCACGAAGGTCGCCGGGGTGGCCATGACGGTGACGCCGCCCGCGAGGGCCGTGTCGCACTCCCCCGACCTGAGCGACTGGCACGCCAGATGCAGCGCCACCAGCGACGACGAACACGCCGTGTCCACCGTCACCGCCGGACCCTCGAAGCCGAAGACATAGGCCACCCGGCCGGAGAACACACTGCCCGCGTTGCCGTTGGCCAACAGCCCCTCGACCTCGTCCGGCGTGGCCGGCAGGCGGGAGGCGTAGTCGTGGTACATCAGGCCCGCGAAGACGCCCGTGCGCGAACCCCGCAGCGACAGCGGATCGACACCCGCCCGCTCCAGCGCCTCCCACGACGTCTCCAGCAGCAACCGCTGCTGCGGATCCATCGCCAACGCCTCACGCGGCGAGATCCCGAACAACTCCGCATCGAACTCGGCCGCCTCGTGCAGGAAGCCGCCCTGCCGCGACGACGACTGCCCCGGCCCGTCCCCGAACAGGGCCGTCAGGTCCCAGCCACGATCCACCGGGAAGCCCGACACACCCTCGCCGCCGGACGCCACCAGGTCCCACAGAGCCTCCGGTGAGTCCACCCCACCCGGAAAACGGCACCCCATCCCCACGATCGCGATCGGCTCGTGGTCCCGGGCCTCGACCTCGCGCAGCCGCTGACGGGTCTGGCGAAGGTCGGTGGTGAGCCGCTTGAGGTACGTCAGAGTCTTGTCGTCAGTGGGCACGCGAATCCTGTCCCTATGTCACCTCAGGGGCACGCCAAGGCCCGGCGTCAGCCCTCGAGTTCCCGATCGATGATCGCGAACATCGAGTCCAGCGAGGCGGAGTCGATGTCGTCGTTGTCCTGCTCGGTTCCTGCTGTGCTCGGTTCGTCTTCGAGGCGCGCCGTCATGGCCCGCAGTCGGTCTCTCAGTTCCTTGCGCGCGGCCGCGTCCTGATCGGCCATCGCGAGGACGGCCGCCTCCAACCGGTCCAGATCGGAGAGGCTCGGCTCGGCGCCGCCTTCGGCGCGGTCGAACTCGGTGCGCAGATGGGCGGCGAGGTCGGCCACGGTCGGGTGGTCGAAGATGAGGGTGGCGGGCAGCTGCAATCCGGTGGCGCTGTTCAGGCGGTTACGGAGATCCACCGCGGTCAGTGAGTCGAAGCCCAGCTCCTTGAACGCCCGCGAGGCGTCCACGGACCCCGCCGAGGCATGCCCCAGCACCCCGGCCACCTCGGCCAGCACCGCGTCCAACACCATACGGTCGCGCTCCACCGAGCCCAGCCCCCGCAGCCGCTCCACCAGACCACCACCACCGGCAGCACCACCCGACGCGGCAACACCCCAACGCCGACCAGCCCCCGGCACCAGCTCCCGCAACACGAACGGAACCCGACCACCGGCAAGCGCCGAGATACGCAGGGCAACGGGAACCGCGTTCGGCTCATTGACGACCAGCGCGGTGTCCATCAGGGCCAACGCCTCACGCGCGGCCAGCGGCGGCAATCCCGCCCGCCGCAACCGCGCCACGTCAGCCTGCGCCAACCGGCCCCCCATACCGGTCTCCCACATCCCCCAGGCCAGCGACACAGCGGGCAAACCCTGCGCGCGGCGCACGATCGCCAGAGCGTCCAGGACATTGTTCGCGGCCGAGTAGGCAGCCTGACCGGCATTGCCCACCACACCCGCGAACGACGAGAACAACACAAACGCCGACAGATCACGATCAGCCGTCAACTCATGCAAGTGAAGCGCCGATTCGGCCTTCGCCGCCAGCACACCCGCCAACCGCTCCGGCGTCAGATCAGCGACCACACCATCATCGAGAACCCCCGCCGCATGCACCACGGCCGACAGATCGACACCGTCGAGTACACCGGCCAGCGCCTCCCGGTCGGACACATCACACGCCTGGACACTGACCCGCGCACCCAACTCCTCAAGTTCGGCACGGAGTTCAGAGGCGCCGGGAGCTTCGGGCCCGCGCCGGGAGACGAGAAGCAGATCCCGCACCCCGTGCACGCTGACCAGATGCCGGGCAACCTCCGCGCCCAACCCCCCGGTCCCGCCCGTGATCAGCACCGCCCCCTCACCACCCCACGGCGACGGCACCGACAGAACGACCTTCCCCACATGCCGGGCCTGCCCCAACAGCCGCAACGCCTCCCGAGCCCTGGCCACGTCATACGAGGCCACCCTCACCGGCCGCAACGCACCCCGCTCGAACAGCTCCAGCAGCTCGGCCCACATCCCGGCGATCCGGTCCGGACCGGCATCCATGACGTCGAAGGCGGTGTAGTCGATGCCATGCTCCGCACGCACCTCCTCGGCGTCGCGGATGTCGGCCTTGCCCATCTCGACGAACCGGCCACCGGGCCGCACCAGCCGCAGCGAGGCATCCACGGACTCCCCCGCCAACGCGTCCAGCACCACATCCACACCCGCCCGGAACCGCTCCTCGAACTCAGTCGTCCGCGACGAAGCGATCCGCTCCTGCGCCACACCCAGCTCCCGCAGCACCGCCCACTTCGGCTCACTCGCCGTCGCGAACACCTCGGCGCCCAATCGCTGTGCCAGCTGCACCGCCGCCATACCGACACCACCGGCCGCTGCGTGAATCAGTACGGACTCACCCTCCTTCAGCCCGGCGAGGTCCTTCAGGGCGTAGTAGGCGGTCAGGAACACGATCGGCACGGACGCGGCCTGCTCGAACGACCAGCCCTCGGGCACCCGCGCCACCAGCCGCGCATCCGCGACGGCCGTCGGGCCGAAGGCACCGTCCAGCAGGCCCATCACCCGATCACCGACCGCCAGCCCGGTCACATCAGGCGCAACCTCGACGACCACACCGGCACCCTCATGCCCCAGCCGCCCCGCATCCCCGGGATACGTGCCCAACACGTTCAGCACATCCCGGAAGTTCACCCCGGCCGCCCGCACCGCGACCCGGACCTCACCGGGGCCGAGGACACGCGGCTCCTCCGCGACCATGGCCACGCCATCAAGTCGGCCTCGCTCCGCGACCTCCACCCGCCACGACATCCCGGGCGCCGCGGCCGGCGGTACGAGCAGGCCCTCGGCGTCCATCGGTGTCAGTTGCGGGAGCCAGATCCGGCCGTCGCGGACGGCGAGTTGGGGTTCCGTGCCCTGGGCGATGTGGTGGGCCAGCGTCCGATGCGAGGCCGGGTCGCCGTCGATGTCGGCCAGGAGGAAGCGGCCGGGGTGTTCGCTGAGCGCCGACCGGACCAGGCCCCAGGCGGCGGCGCCGGTCAGGTCGGTGTCGACCGGGCGCGGCGCGGCGCCGGCCGGAACCGCGTCGCGGGTCGTGACGACCAGCCGCGCTCCGGTCAGGCGCTCGTCCGCCAGGCAGGTCCGCATGGCCCCCAGGAGACCAGCGATCGGACTTGGGACTTCACCAGAGTTGGCGGCGATCCCCAGAGGCCGGCCGGGAGACGCGGTGCCGTCGGGCTGCATGTCCGGTACCGGCAGGATCACGACCTCGGGCGCCTCGGCGCCGGTGGCGAGGGAGTCGAGATCGCGGTGCCGGGTGATCGGGACGCCGGCGGCGGTCCACGGTTCCTCGGCGCGGGGGTCGGGCGAGATCAGCACCCAGCGCCGGTACTCGGCGAGTTCGGCGATGTCCGGGGCGTCGGCGGCGGGCGCCCATGTCAGGCGGTACAGGTCGTCGATGCCGGCCGGTGTCGGCAGGTCCGCGGCGGACACCGGGCGCAGCAGCAGGGATTGGACGGCGGCCACGGGGGCGCCGACGGCGTCGGCCACGCGCAGGGCGACTTCGCCGTCGCCGGCCGGGCGGAGGTGGGCGCGTACGGTCGTGGCGCCGGCGGCCGTGACGGACACTCCCGACCAGAGGAACGGCAGCAGGGCCTCGCCGTCGTCCGGGCCGCGCAGGGCGAGTGCGTGCAGGACGGTGTCCAGCAGGGCGGGGTGCACCGCGTAGGCGGTGGCCTCGGTGGCGCCGGGCTCGGGCAGAGCGGCCTCGACGTAGAGGTCTTCGCCGTGGCGCCAGGCTCGGGTCAGCCCGCGGAAGGTGGGTCCGTAGGCGAGACCGGCTGCGGTCAAACGCTCGTACAAGTCGTCCAGCGGCAGCGGGTCGGCGCCGGCCGGTGGCCACGCGCGCAGGTCCCAGTCGGGCTCGGCCTCCGGTGTGGCGAGGGTGGCGGTGGCGTGCAGTGTCCAGGGCGTGTCGGCGGGCGCGCCCTCGGGGCGGGCGTGGACGCGCAGGGCGCGGGTGGTCTCGGTCTCCTGCGGTTCGACGGAGATCTGCACCTGCGCGGCACCGTCCTCGGGGAGGACGAGCGGCTCGTGCAGGGTGAGGTCGGCGACGTGGCCGTGGCCGACCCGGTCACCGGCCTGGACGGCGAGTTCGAGCAGTGCCGTGCCGGGGACGACGACGCGTCCGGCGACCACGTGCTCGGCCAGCCAGGGGTGGCTGTCGGCGGACAGGCGGGAGGTGAGCAGCAGGGTGTCCGACCCGGCGACCGGCAGTGCCGCGCCGAGCAGCGGATGCCCCGGGGTGCCGAGGCCGAGGCTGTCCGCCGCGGCGCCGGAGCGGCTGGGCCGCAGCCAGTACCGCTGCCGTTGGAAGGCGTACGTCGGCAGCGGGACGCTGCGGGCTCCGGACCCGGCGAGGACGGCGGTCCAGTCGACGTCCGTTCCTCGGACGAACATCTCGGCGACAGCACCGAGGAAGGTCTCGGCCTCGGGCCTGCCCTTGCGGAGCACGGACTCGGCGGAGGCGTCGACGAGGCTGCTCAGTACCGGATCGGGGCCGATTTCCAGGAGCCGGACGACGCCTTCTCCGGTGACCGCCGCGGTGGCGGCCGCGTGGAACCGCACCGGCTGCCGGATCTGCCGTACCCAGTAGCCGGCGCTCGTCCAGTCGCCGTCGGCGAGGGGAGCGCCGCTGACGGTGCTGAGGGCCGTGCACCGCGGGGTGCCGTAGTGGATCTGCTCGGCGAGCGCGGCGAACTCGTCCAGCATCGACTCCATGAGCGGGGAGTGGAACGCGTGGGACACGCGCAGACGGGTCACCCGCCGACCGCGTTCACGGACCACGTCCATGACCCGCTCGACGCCCTCCTCCGCGCCGGAGACCACCACGGCGGCCGGACCATTGACGACCGCGATCGACACATCCCCCGTGGTCAGCAGCTCGGCGATCTCCGCCTCGTCCGCCTCCACGGCGGCCATCGCGCCGCCCTCCGGCAGGGTCTGCATCAGACGGGCGCGGGCGGCCACCAGCCGTACGGCGTCGGGCAGTTCGAGGACACCCGCGGTGTACGCGGCGGCGAACTCACCGACCGAATGACCCAGCACCACATCCGGGGCCACACCCCACGAGCGAAGCAACTCAACCGACGCTACCTGCACCGCGAACAGGGCCGCCTGTGCATAGCCGGTGCGGTCGAGCAGGGCGGCGGCTTCGGAGCCGTCGGCCGCGAAGAGGACGTCCCGGAGTGGGAGGGGGAAGCCCTCCGCGCCGGACAGCTCGGCCTCCAGCAGTGCGGCCGTCTCGTCGAAGGCACCCGCGAACACAGGGTAGGCGGCGTGCAGTTCACGCCCCATCCCGAGACGCTGGCTGCCCTGCCCCGTGAACATCCATGCCGTACGGCCCTCAGCGACCACCCCCATCACGGCCGGCTCCGCGAGCCCCGACCGCAGCGCGTCACCGTCCCGCCCGAGAATCACCGCCCGGTGTTCCAGGGCGGCACGAGTCGTGGCCAGGGACAACCCGATGTCCACCGGGTCGGGCTCGTGTGCGTCGAGGTCCTGCGCGAGTCGCGCGAGCTGGGCGCGCAGGGCTTTTGCACTGCGGCCGGAGACGGGCCACGGGACGACCGGCGGCTGTGCGGTGACCGTGCGCGGCTGCGGTGCATGGACGGGCGGGGCCTCTTCGAGGATGACGTGGGCGTTGGTGCCGCTGATACCGAACGACGACACACCCGCCCGGCGCGGCCGCTCCCCACGCGGCCAGGGCCGCTCCTGCCGCAGTAGCCGCACGGACCCGGAGTCCCAGTCGACGTGTGTGGAGGGTTCCTCCGCGTGCAGGGTGCGCGGCAGGGTCTGCTCCCGAAGCGCCATCACCATCTTGACCACGCTCGCCACACCGGCCGCGGCCTGCGGGTGGCCGAGGTTCGACTTGATCGAGCCCAGCCACAGGGGATCGTCGTCGGTCCTGGCCTGTCCGTACGTCGCGAGCAGGGCTTGTGCCTCGATCGGGTCGCCCAGCCGGGTGCCGGTGCCGTGCGCCTCGACGGCGTCCACCTCGGCGGTGTCGAGGCGCGCGGCGGCCAGCGCCTGCCGGATCACCCGCTGCTGGGACGGGCCGTTGGGTGCGGTGAGCCCATTGGACGCACCGTCCTGATTGATCGCGCTGCCCCGTACCACCGCCAGCACGGGGTGGCCGTTGCGCAGGGCGTCGGAGAGGCGTTCCACGACGATGACGCCCGCGCCCTCGGACCAGCCCGTGCCGTCGGCGGCGTCGGCGAACGACTTGCAGCGCCCGTCACCGGCCAGCCCGCCCTGCCGTGCGAACTCCAGGAACATGCCCGGGTTGGCCATGACGGTGGCGCCGCCCGCGAGGGCCATGTCGCACTCGCCGGAGCGCAAGGCCTGGCACGCCAGGTGCAGGGCGACCAGGGCGGAGGAGCAGGCGGTGTCCACAGACACGGCCGGGCCCTCCAGGCCGAGCAGATACGACAGTCGGCCGGAGGCGACGCTGGGGGTGCTGCCGGTGAGCAGGTAGCCCTCGGTCTCGGCGGTCGTCTCGTGGAGGTGGCCGCCGTAGCCGTTGGCGGAGACGCCCGCGTAGACGCCGGTCGCGGTGCCGCGCAGGGAGGTCGGGTCGATGCCCGCCCGCTCCAGGGCCTCCCACGCCGTCTCCAGGAGCAACCGCTGCTGCGGATCCATCGCCAACGCCTCACGCGGCGAGATCCCGAACAACTCGGCGTCGAAGTCCCCGGCCTCCGCCACGAATCCGCCGACGGCTGCGACGCCGTCGAGGGCGCGGGTGTCCCAGCCGCGGTCGGACGGGAAGGGTGTGATCGCGTCCTTGCCGGTGACGACCAGGTCCCACAGCGCGTCGGGCGAGTCCGCGCCGCCGGGGAACCGGCAGCCGAGGCCCACGATCGCGATGGGGTCGTCGGCGTCTGCGAGCGCGCGGACACGGGTCGTGCCGGTGGCGTCGGTCGCGTCGTCGTCGCCCAGCAGGTGGGTGTGGAGGTGGGCGACGAGGGCGCCGGGGGTGGGGTGGTCGAAGACGAGGGTGGCGGGCAGCGCGATCCCGGTGGCGGTGCGCAGGCGGTTGCGCAGGTCGACGGCGGTGAGCGAGTCGAACCCGAGGTCCTTGAAGGCGCGGTCCGGGTCGATCTGTCCGGGTGAGGTGTGTCCGAGGACCGCCGCGACCTGGGCGCGCACGGTGTCGAGCAGCAGCCGTTCCCGCTCGTCGGGCCGCAACCCGCGCAGCCGGTCGGCGAGTTCGCCGCCGCCCCCGGTGCCGGGCCGCCTACGGGCATCACGCCTGCGTCGGGCGGCGGGCACCAGGTGGTGCAGTACGGCGGGCAGGCTCTCGTGTCCGGCCTCGGCGAGCGCGGGGACGCGCAGGGCGACGGGAACGGCGGTCGGCTCGTCGAGCAGCAGCGCGGCGTCGAGCAGGGCGAGGCCCTGGCCGGTCTCCAGCGCGGGGTAGCCCTGCCGGGCCATGCGCTCCAACTCGGCCTCGCCCAGCGTCCCGCCCATGCCGTCGGCGGTGGCCCACATGCCCCAGGCCAGCGACACGGCGGGCAGTCCCTCGGCGCGGCGGGTGGCCGCGAGGGCGTCCAGGGCGTTGTTGGCGGCGGCGTAGGCCGCCTGCCCGGGGTTGCCGACCACGCCCGCGAAGGAGGAGAACAGCACGAACGCGGAGAGCCGCTGGCCTCGCGTCAGCTCGTGCAGATGCCGGGCCGAGTCGGCCTTGGCGGCCAGGACACGGGCCAGCCGTTCCGGGGTGAGGTCGGTGACGAGGGCGTCGTCGAGGACACCGGCCGCGTGCACCACACCGCTCAGTGGGACACCGTCGAGCACACCGGCCAGCGCCGACCGGTCGGAGACGTCACATGCCCGCACGCTGACGCGGGCACCCAACTCACCCAGTTCCGCCTGAAGTTCGCGGGCGCCGGGAGCGTCGGGCCCACGCCGGGAGACCAGCAGCAGATCCCGTACGCCGTGGGCGGTGACCAGATGCCGGGCGACCTCGGCGCCCAGCCCACCGGTGCCGCCCGTGATCAGGACCGTGCCCTCGCCGGTCCACGGTGACGGCACCGACAGGACGACCTTGCCGACATGCCTGGCCTGCCCCAGCAGGCGCAACGCCTCCGGCGCACGCGAGATCCCGTACGGGGTGACCGGGGCGGGCCGTAGGGCGCCCCGCTCGAACAGCTCCAGGAGTGCCGCGAACATCTCGGCGATCCGGTCCGGGCCGGCATCCATCAGATCGAACGAGCGGTACGACACCCCGTGCTCCGCGCGCACCTGCTCGGCGTCGCGGATGTCGGTCTTGCCCATCTCCACGAACCGGCCGCCAGGCCGCACCAGCCGCAGCGAGGCATCCACGAACTCACCCGCGAGCGAGTCCAGCACCACATCCACACCCGGCCGGAACCGCTCCTCGAACTCCGTCGTCCGCGAGGAAGCGATCCGCTCGACCGGGACACCCAGTTCACGCACCACCGGCCACTTCGGCTCACTGGCGGTCGCGTAGACCTCGCCGCCCAAGTGCTGGGCGAGCTGCACGGCGGCCATGCCGACGCCACCGGCGGCGGCATGGATCAGCACGGATTCGCCCGCCTTGAACCCGGCGAGGTCAACCAGCGCGTAGTAGGCGGTGAGGAACACGATCGGCACGGACGCCGCCTGCTCGAACGACCATCCGTCCGGCACCCGGGCCAGCAGCCGCGCATCGGTGACGGCCGTCGGGCCGAACGCCCCGTCCAGCAGACCCATCACCCGATCACCGACGACCAGGCCGGTCACCTCCGGGCCGACCTCCACCACCACACCGGCACCTTCGTGCCCGAGCCTGCCGGGGTCACCGGGGTACATCCCGAGGACGTTCAGCACATCCCGGAAGTTGACGCCGGCCGCGCGCACCGCGACCCGCACCTCACCGGGTTCCAGGGCCCTTCGTGCCTCCGGAACGAACGCGACACCGTTGAGGCGTCCTTGGGCGACGACGTCCATGCGCCAGCCGTCGCTCGATCCGGCGGGCGGCAGCAGCACATCGTCGGTGACCGCGCGGACAAGGCGCGGGACCCGCACATCGCCGTGCCGGACGAGCAGTTCGCCCTGATCGGGGCAGCCTGCCAGGGCCCGGTACGACTCCGCCGAGCCGTCTAGGTCCGCGAGCCGGAAGCGTCCCGGGTTCTCGCCGGCCGCCGAGCGGACCAGACCCCAGACGGTCGCGCCGGCGATGTCGGCGAGGTCGTCGCCGACGGCTCGGTGGGTGACGAAGACCAGGCCGGCGCCCGCGAGCCGGGGTTCGGCCAGCCAGCCCTGGACGAGTGCCAGGGTGGCGGCGGCCACGTCGGTGAGGGAGCGGCCGGTGGTGTTCACCGGCGCGAACACCGTCTCCGGTGTCTCGTCCCCGGCGTCGAGTGCGGCGGTGAGGGCCGCGAGGTCGGCGTGGGCGCGGGCGGGGGCGTCGGGCAGGGCGGCGGGGTCGCCCAGCACCGTCCAGGTCGCGGTCGACGCGGGAGCGGTGTCCGGGAGGGGCTGCCAGTCGATGCGGAACAGGCTGTCGCGGAACGCGCTGTCGGAGGCGGTGAGGGCGCCGGCGGACAGGGGGCGGAGCGTCAGGGCGTCGGCTCGGGCCACCGGTTCGCCGGTCGCGTCGGCCACGTGGAGCGTGACGGTGTCGTCGCCGTGGCGCGAGATCCGGACGCGGAGCGCGGTGGCGCCGACGGCCGACACTTCGACGCCGGACCACAGGAACGGCAGCAGCGCGCCGGCGTCCTCGCGCTCCCGCAGCCCCAGTGCGTGCAGGACGGTGTCCAGCAGGGCGGGGTGGACCCCGAACCCCTCGGCGCCGCCCGCCACGGCGTCGGGCAGCGCGGCCTGGACGAACCAGTCGTCGCCGGAGCGCCAGACGCGTTCGAGTCCGCGGAACGCCGGGCCGTAGGACAGTCCGGCAGCGCCCAACCGCTCGTACAGGCCGTCCAGTTCCACCAGTTCGGCGCCCTGTGGGGGCCAGGCCCGCAGGTCCCAGTCCTCGTCGATGGGCTCGCCCGGAGCCAGGAGGCCGGCGGCGTGCAGGGTCCAGGGGGCGTCGGCCGTGGTCTCGGGGCGGCCGTAGACGTACAGCTGCCGTCGGCCGTCGGTGCCGGGGGCCTCGACGTTGAGCTGGATGTGGACCGCGCTCGCGTCGGGCAGTGCGAGCGGGGCGTGGAGGGTGAGTTCGTCGACGCGGTCGAGTCCGACGCGTTCCGCGGCGGCCAGCGCCAGTTCGAGGACGGCCGTGCCGGGCAGGATCACCGACCCCGCCACGGCGTGGTCCGCGAGCCAGGGCCGGTCGGCGATGGACAGCCGTGCCGTCAGCAGGACGGCGTCCGATCCGGCGACGGGCACGGCGGCACCCAGCAGCGGATGTCCGGTGCTGCCGAGGCCGAGGTCGCCGGCGGCCACGGTGGCGCGCGGCGCGTCGAGCCAGTAGCGGCGGCGCTGGAACGCGTACGTCGGCAGCGGCACCTCACGCGCGCCCGTGCCCGCGAAGACGGCGGCCCAGTCGACCTGGGTGCCGTGCACGAAGAGTTCGGCGACGGCCCGCAGCAGGGTCTCCGGCTCGGGGCGGTCCTTGCGGAGCGTGGCGGCGGCGGGTACGTCACCGGCGAGCGCGGTCAGGACGGGGTCGGGACCGATCTCCAGGAACCGTCCGGCGCCCTGGGCGTGGGCCGCGGTGAACGCGTCGTGGAAGCGGACCGGGCGGACGACCTGGTCGGCCCAGTAGGCGGGGGTCGTCCAGTCGTTCTCGCCGAGCGGGGCGCCGGTCACGCTGCTCACGGCGGCGACCTGCGGCGTGCGGTAGGTGATGCGGGCGGCGACCTCGGTGAACTCGGCGAGGACGGGTTCCATCAGCGGCGAGTGGAAGGCGTGCGACACGCGCAGCCGTGTGGCTCGGTGGCCCTCCGCACGGGCCCGCTCGACGACCGCGTCCACGGCTTCCGCGGTGCCCGAAACGACCACCGAGGTGGGCCCGTTGACGGCCGCGAGCACCGCGCCGTCCGGCAGCCGGCCGGTCAGCTCCGCCTCGGCCGACTCGATCGCCGCCATCGCGCCGCCCTCGGGCAGCGCCTGCATCAGCCGGGCGCGCGCCGCCACCAGCCTTACCGCGTCCGGCAGTTCGAAGACCCCGGCGGTGTACGCGGCGGCGAACTCGCCCACCGAGTGGCCCAGTACGGCCTCCGGGGCCATCCCCCAGGACCGCAGCAGCGCGACCAGCGCCACCTGCACCGCGAACAGTGCCGGCTGCGCGTATCCGGTGGTGTTCAGCAGCCCGGTGTCGTCCGCGAACAGCGCGTCCTTCAGGGGGCGGTCGAAGCCGAGCTGCGCGTCCAGCAGTTCGCAGACCTCGTCCAGCGCGGCGGCGAACACCGGATGGGCGTCGTACAACTCCCTCCCCATGCCTTGCCGTTGGCTGCCCTGGCCGGTGAACATCCATGCCGTACGGCCCTCGGTGACGGTCCCGGTGATCGTGGGCCCGGCGAGTTGCGCGCGCAGGGTGTCCAGGTCGGGGCCCAGCAGGACGGCACGGTGTTCCAGCACCGCGCGGGTCGTGGCCAGTGACCGGCCGGTGTCCATGGGGTCCGCGTCGACGGAGGCCAGTCGGGCGAGTTGGGCGTGCAGCGCCTCGGCCGAGCGCGCCGAGACCACCCACGGCACCGTCGGCAGCCCGTGCTCCGGTCGCCGCGCGGGGGCGGGGCGTGGAGCCGAGGCCTCTTCGATGACGACGTGGGCGTTGGTGCCGCTGATGCCGAAGGACGACACACCCGCCCGGCGCGGACGCTCACCCTGCGGCCAGGCCCGTTCCTCAGTCAGCAGCCGCACCGCACCCGCCGACCAGTCCACGTGGGTGGAGGGCTGGTCGGCGTGCAGGGTGCGCGGCAGACGCTCGGCGTGCAGCGCCATCACCATCTTGATGACTCCGGCCGCGCCCGCCGCCGCCTGTGTGTGCCCGATGTTGGATTTCACGGCGCCCAGCCAGAGCGGCTCGGCCCGGTCCTGGCCGTAGGTGGCGAGGAGGGCCTGGGCCTCGATGGGGTCGCCGAGCCGGGTGCCGGTGCCGTGCGCCTCGACCGCGTCGACCTCGGCCGCCGTCACCCCGGCGTTGGCCAGCGCCTGACGGATCACCCGCTGCTGGGACGGCCCGTTGGGCGCGGTGAGGCCGTTGGACGCACCGTCCTGATTGACCGCGCTGCCCCGTACGACGGCGAGCACCGGACGGCCCTGGCGGCGTGCCTCGCTCAGCCGCATCAGCACCAGCACGCCCGCGCCCTCGGCCCAGCCCGTGCCGTCGGCGTCGTCCGCGAAGGACTTGCAGCGGCCGTCGGCGGCGAGTCCGCCCTGGCGGGAGAACTCCACGAAGGTGGTCGGTGAGGCCATGACGGTGACGCCGCCCGCGAGGGCCGTGTCGCACTCCCCCGACCTGAGCGACTGGCACGCCAGATGCAGTGCCACGAGCGACGACGAACACGCCGTGTCCACCGTCACCGCCGGACCCTCGAAGCCGTAGACGTAGGAGACCCGGCCGGAGAAGACGCTGCCCGCGTTGCCGTTGGCCAGGAGTCCCTCGACCTCGCTGGGCACGGTGTGCAGCCGGGCGTGGTAGTCGTGGTACATCAGGCCCGCGAAGACGCCCGTGCGCGAACCCCGCAGCGACAGCGGATCGACACCCGCCCGCTCCAGCGCCTCCCACGACGTCTCCAGCAGCAACCGCTGCTGCGGATCCATCGCCAACGCCTCACGCGGCGAGATCCCGAACAACTCCGCATCGAACTCGGCCGCGTCGTGCAGGAAGCCGCCCTCCCGCGTGGCGGAACTGCCGGAACCCTCGCCGTACAGGGCCGTCAGGTCCCAGCCGCGGTCCGCCGGGAAGCCCGACACTCCGTCGCCGCCGGAGGCGACCAGGTCCCACAGAGCCTCGGGTGAGTCCACCCCACCCGGGAAACGGCACCCCATCCCCACGATCGCGATGGGCTCGTCGGTGCCGGTCGTGGTGCGGGCGGCCATGGCGGGGAGGTCCGCCGAGCCGAGGAGTTCCGTGCGGAGGTGGGCGGTGAGGGCGAGGGGGCTGGGGTGGTCGAAGACGAGGGTGGCGGGGAGTTGGAGGCCGGTGACGGTCTTGAGGCGGTTGCGGAGGTCGACGGCGGTCAGGGAGTCGAAGCCGAGGTCCTTGAAGGCACGGGCGGGTTCGACGGCCGCGGTGCCGGTGTGGCCGAGGACTCCGGCGACCGCGGTCTGTACCAGGTCGAGCAGGAGCCGGTGCTGTTCGTCGCCGGGCAGGGTGAGCAGGCGGCGGGCGAGGGCGTTGCCGCTGTCGGTGCCGGTGGCGGCCTGCCGGCGGGCGGTGGGCAGCAGGCCGTGCAGGACGGCCGGGGCGGTGTCGCGGTGGGCGGCGAGGGCGGTCGTGTCGAGCGCGAAGGGCAGGGCGACGGGGTGCTCGCAGTGGAGCGCGGCGTCGAAGAGGGCGAGGGCCTCGTCGGTGGGCAGCGGCGGGAAGCCGTGGCGGCGCAGGCGTGCGACGTCGGACTGCGCTGTGCGGCCGCCCATGCCGTCGGCCGTCTCCCACATACCCCAGGCCAGCGACAGCGCGGGCAGGCCCTGGACGCGGCGGGCGGTGGCGAGGGTGTCCAGGACCGTGTTGGCGGCGGCGTAGGCGGCCTGGCCGGGATTGCCGAAGACACCGGCGACGGAGGAGAACAGCACGAAGGCGTACAGGTCCTGATCGGCCGTCAGCTCGTGCAGGTGCAGGGCCGCGGTGGCCTTGCTGTCGAGGACGTGGGTGAGCCGGTCGGGGGTGAGGTCGGTGAGGAGGCCGTCGTCGAGCACGCCGGCCGCGTGGATCACACCGCTGAGGCGTACGCCGTCCAGGGCTGCTGCCAGAGCGGTCCGGTCGGCGGCGTCGCAGGCGACGACCCGGACGCTGGCGCCCGCTGCGCCGAGGTCGGCGACGAGGCCCTCGGCTCCCGGTGCTTCGATGCCACGGCGGGACATGAGCAGCAGGTCGCGCACGCCGTGCGCGTCGACCAGGTGCCGGGCGACGAGCGCGCCGAGGCCACCGGTGCCGCCCGTGATGAGGACGGTCCCGGTCTCCGGCCAGCAGGTGCCGTCGGTGCCCGCCGGTGCGGCGCTCCGGATGACGCGCGGCAGCAGGACCTGCTCCCCGCGCACGACGAGTTGGTCGGCGTCGAGGCCGGCCAGGGCGGCGACGAGGGTGCGCAGGGCTTCGGGGGCGCCGTCGGTGTCGGCGACGGCGAAGCGGCCGGGGTGTTCGTTGGCGGCGGTGCGCAGCAGACCCCATACGGCGGCGCCCGCGGGGTCGGTGGCGTCGTCGCCGGCCGCTCTCGCGGTGACCGGCACCAGGCGGGCGTGCGCGAAGCGGTCGTCGGCGAGCCATGTGTGTACGGCGGCCAGGACGTCGGCGGCGGCCGTGCCGGGGCCGACCGGGAGGAGGACCGTCGCCGGGTTCGTCGCGGCGAGGGCGTCGAGGGTGGTGCCCGGGACGATCGCCGGGTCGGCGGCGGTCCACGGCGCGGGGTCGTCGGTCAGTACGGCCAGGGCCGGGCCGGCGCCCTGGCCGTCGGCGGACGCCGGCAGGGCGACCGGGGTCCACTCCAGCCGGAAGAGGCCGCCCGCGCGCGGGGTGTCGTCGCTCAGCGCCGGCAGGGGGCGCAGGACGAGGCCCTCGATGTCGGCGACGGGTGCGCCGGTCTCGTCCGCCGCCTGGAGGGCGACGGTGTCGTCGGTGTGCCGGGCGATCCGGACGCGGAGGGTGGCGGCGCCCACGGCGTGCAGACGTACACCGCTCCACAGGAACGGGAGCCGTGCCTGGTCGCCGGTGTCCTGGGGCAGGGCGAGCGCGTGCAGGGCGGCGTCGAGGAGGGCGGGGTGCAGGCCGAAGGCGGTGGCGTCGCCGGTGCCGTCCGGCAGGGCGGCCTCGACGAGCAGGTCGTCGCCGTCCCGCCAGGCGGCGGTGAGGCCGCGGAACGCGGGGCCGTACTCGAGTCCGGCTGCGGCCAGCCGGTCGTACAGGCCGTCCAGCGGGAGGGGTTCGGCTCCGGCGGGGGGCCAGGCCCGCAGGTCCCAGGAGGGGGAGGGACCTGCGGGAGCGAGGGTGCCGGCGGCGTGCAGCGTCCACGGCGCGTCGGCGGGTGCGCCGTCCGGGCGGGCGTGGACGCGGACGGCTCGGGTGCCGTCGGCCGCGGCGGGTTCCACGGCGATCTGGAGGTGTGCGGTGCCGTGCTCGGGCAGTACGAGCGGGGTGTGCAGGGCGAGTTCGGTGAGGGCGCCGCAGCCCGCCTGGTCGCCTGCCTGCACGGCGAGTTCGACGAGGGCGGTGCCGGGGACGACGGCTCGTCCGGCGACGGTGTGGTCGGCGAGCCAGGGGTGGGTGTCGGCCGACAGGGCGGCGGTGAGCAGGACGGTGTCGGTGCCGGCGGGGCGCAGGGTGGCGCCGAGCAGGGGGTGGCCGACGCTGCCGAGGCCGAGGCCGCCGACGTCGGTGACGGTGCGGGTGGGCCGTATCCAGAACCGCCGGTGGTGGAAGGCGTAGGTGGGCAGGTCGACGCGGTGTGCCCCGGTGCCCTCGAACAGGGCGGCCCAGCCGACGGGCGCCCCGTGCACGTACATCTCGGCCAGCGCGGTGAGCAGCGACTCGGGCTCGTGCGTTCCCTCGCGCAGGACGGACGCGGCGGGGGTGTCGCCGGCCGTGCGGGCGAGGCCGGTGAGGACGGGGTCGGGGCCGATCTCCAGCAGGCGGCTCGCGGACTGCCGGCCGGTGGCGGTGGTGAGGGCGTCGTGGAAGCGGACGGGGCGGACGATCTGGTCGGCCCAGTAGGCGGGCGTCGGCCAGTCGGAGGCGGTGACCGGGGCCCCGGTGAGGGTGCTGACGGCGGCGAGGGCCGGCGGGCGGAAGGTGATGCTCTCGGCGACCCGGGTGAACTCGGCGACCGCGGGGGCCATGTGGGGCGAGTGGAAGGCGTGCGAGACGCGCAGCCGCGTGACGCGCCGGTCGCGCGCGCGGGCGGCGGCCATGACGCGTTCGACGGCGTCCTCGGTCCCCGAGACGACGACCGCTCGGGGCCCGTTCACGGCGGCGACGGTGACCTCGGAGGAGTCGAGTAGCTCCATGACCTCGGCCTCGTCTGCCTCCACGGCGGCCATGGCGCCGCCCTCGGGCAGGGCCTGCATGACGCGGGCGCGGGCGGCGACCAGGCGTGCCGCGTCGGCCAGGTCGAACACGCCGGCCACGTAGGCGGCGGCGTACTCGCCGATGGAGTGGCCGAGGACGACATCGGGGCGGGTGTCCCAGGAGCGGAGCAGTTCGGCGGTGGCGGTCTGCAGGGCGAACAGGGCGGTCTGGGCGTATCCGGTGCGGTCCAGGAGGGCCGCTTCGGGGGTGCCTTCGGCGGCGAACATGACGTCACGGACGGGGAGTTCGAATCCGGGGGTGCCCGCGAGGGCGGCGTCCAGGGCTTCGCAGACGACGTCCAGGACGGCCGCGAACACCGGGTGGGTGTCGTACAACTCCCGTCCCATGCCGGGACGTTGGCTGCCCTGGCCGGTGAACATCCAGGCCGTACGGCCGTCGATGACCGTACCGGTGACGGTGCCGGGGTCCGGGATGCCGTCGGCGAGGGCGGCGGCCCGGTCGCGCAGGGCACCGGGGTCGCCGAGGACGACGGCGCGGTGGTCGAGGCGGGCGCGGCCGGTGACGAGGGACAGGCCGATGTCGGTCGGATCGGCTTCGAACGCGGCCAGGCGGGCGGCCTGGGCGGTCAGGGCGTCGTGGCTGCGGGCCGACAGCACCCAGGGCACGACCGGCAGCGCGGTCACGGCACGCTGCTCCGGCTCTTCGGCCGCCGGCGCCTCCTCGACGATCACATGGGCGTTGGTGCCGCTGATGCCGAAGGCGGAGACACCGGCCCGGCGGGGGCGTTCGCCGCGCGGCCAGGGGCGGGAGTCGGTCAGCAGACGGACGTCGCCCTCGGCCCAGTCGACCCGGGTGGAGCGGGTCTCGCAGTGCAGGGAGCGGGGCAGCAGTTCGGCCCGCAGCGACATGATGGTCTTGATGAGGCCGGCGACGCCCGCGGCGGACTGGGTGTGGCCGATGTTGGACTTCACGGAGCCGAGCCACAGGGGTTCGGTGCGGTCCTGGCCGTAGGTGGCCATGAGGGCCTGGGCCTCGATGGGGTCGCCGAGCCGGGTGCCGGTGCCGTGCGCCTCGACGGCGTCGACGTCGGCGGTGGTGAGGGCGGCGGCGTCGAGGGCGGCGCGGATGACGCGTTGCTGGGCGGGGCCGTTGGGTGCGGTGAGGCCGTTGGAGGCGCCGTCCTGGTTGACGGCGCTGCCGCGGATCACGGCGAGGATCGGGTGGCCGTGTCGCTGGGCGTCGGAGAGGCGTTCGAGGACGAGGACGCCGGCGCCCTCGGACCAGCCGGTGCCGTCGGCGTCGTCGGCGAAGGACTTGCAGCGCCCGTCGCCGGCGAGGCCGCCCTGGCGGGCGAACTCCAGGAACATGCCGGGGTTGGCCATGACGGTGGCGCCGCCCGCGAGGGCCGTGTCGCACTCGCCGGAGCGCAGCGCCTGGCAGGCGAGGTGCAGGGCGACCAGCGCGGAGGAGCAGGCGGTGTCGACGGTGACGGCGGGCCCTTCGAGGCCGAGGGTGTAGGCGACGCGGCCGGAGGCGACGCTGGGGATGGAGCCGGTGAGCAGATAGCCCTCGGTCTCCGGCGTGGCCTCGTGGAGGTGGCCGCCGTAGCCGTTGCCGGAGACGCCGGTGAAGACGCCGGTGCGGGAGCCGCGCAGCGAGGTGGGGTCGATGCCCGCGCGCTCCAGGGCCTCCCAGGACGTCTCGAGCAGCAGGCGCTGCTGTGGGTCCATGGCGAGCGCCTCGCGCGGGCTGATGCCGAACAGGTCCGGGTCGAACAGGGGCGCGTCGTGGAGGAATCCGCCGGCGGCTGTGGTGTCGCCGAGGGCGCTCAGGTCCCAGCCGCGGTCCTCGGGCACCGGTGTGATGCCGTCCCGTTCGCCGGCGACGAGCTCCCACAGGGCCTCGGGCGTGGTGGCGCCGCCGGGGAAGCGGCAGCCCATGCCGACGACGGCGACCGGTTCCCGGGACGCCGTGACGAGGTCCTGGTAGCGCTGCCAGAGCCGGTCGTTCTCCTTGAGGGACTCCCGCAGGGCTTCGACGAGCTCTTCGGAGGATGCAGTCATGTCCTTCTCCACGGTCGCGGTGAGCGTGCGGGGCGCGTCTGGGTGCCGGCCGGTGCGGGCCGGCCGGCACCGCGGTCACGCCGGTCGCTGCACTCGCTTCAGGGCCAGCTGGACGAGGCTGTCGGCGCCCATCGCGTCCAGGGATTCGGGCTGTCGGGGCGGTTCGGCGGGGGCCGCGGACCCCAGGTCGTCGGGGCCGGTGGCGGCGGGCCGGTCGGCGAGCCGGCGCAGCATGTCGAGCACGCCGGACTCACGGAGCCGGGCCATCGGGATCGCGGTCAGCAGATCCCGTACCTGCGGGTCGATCCCGTCGTCGTCGGCGGGGGCGGGCGGGGCCGTGTCGGTGAGGAGCCGGTCACGCAGCAGCCGTACCAGGTCCTCGGGGGTGGGGTGGTCGAAGACCAGCGTGGCCGGGAGGGTCAGCGCGGTGGCGGCACCGATCCGGTTGCGCAGGTCGACGGCGGTCAGCGAGTCGAAGCCGATGTCCTTGAAAGCGCGGGTGGGTTCGACCGCGGCGGGCGAGGAGTGGCCGAGCACGGCGGCCACCTGGGCGCGGACCAGATCCAGCAGGAGCTGGTCCTGTTCGGGGCCGGTCAGGGCGGCGAGGCGTCCGGTGAGGTTCTCGGCCGTGCCGGCGGCGTCGCGCGCGGCGGCCCGGCGCCTGCGCGTGGCGGGGACGAGGTCGCGCAGCACACCGGCCAGGTTGTCGGCGTGTTCGGCGAGGGCGGCCGGGCGCAGCGCGACGGGGACCGCGACGGGCTCGTTGACGCGCAGGGCGGCGTCGAGCAGGGCGAGGGCCTCGTCGCCGGGCAGGGCGGGGAAGCCCTGGCGGCGCATCCGGGCGAGTTCGGCCCGCGAAAGGGTGCCGCCCATGCCCGCCTCGGACTCCCACATGCCCCAGGCGAGGGACACGGCGGGCAGGCCTTGGGCGCGGCGGGCGACGGCCAGCGCGTCGAGGGCGGCATTGGCGGCGGCGTAGGCGGCCTGGCCGGCGGAGCCGATGACTCCGGCGACGGACGAGTACAGCACGAAGGCGTCCAGGGGGTGCCCGGCGGTCAGGTCGTGCAGATGCCGGGCCGCGTCGGTCTTGGCGGCCAGGACGCGTGCCAGGCGCTCGCCGGTGAGGCCGGTGAGGATGCCGTCGTCGAGGACGCCGGCCGTGTGCACGACGGCGCTCAGCGGGACGCCGTCGAGGGCGGCGGCGAGTTGCTCGCGGTCGCTCACGTCGCAGGCGACGATGTCGGCGCGGGCTCCCGACTCGGCGAGCGCGGCGCTCAGTTCGGCGGCGCCGGGGGCCTCGGGGCCCCGCCGGGACAGCAGCAACAGGTCGCGGACGCCGTGCCGTTCGACGAGGTGGCGGGCGAGCAGCGCGCCTAGGCCGCCGGTGCCGCCGGTGATCAGCACGGTGCCCGGCCGGGACCAAGGCGCGGGCACGGTCAGGACGACCTTGCCGATGTGCTTGGCCTGCTGGAGCAGCCGCAGCGCCTCGGGCGCACGGGCGATGTCGAAGGCGCTCACCGGAACGGGCCGCAGCACACCCTGTTCGAACAGCTCCAGCAGCGCCGCGAGCATCTCGCCGATCCGGTCGGGCCCGGCCTCCACGAGGTCGAAGGCGCGATACGACACCTCGTGCTCGGCGGCGACCCGGTCCGCGTCCCGGATGTCGGTCTTGCCCATCTCGACGAACCGTCCGCCGGGTCGCAGCAGCCGCAGTGAGGCGTCCACGAACTCGCCCGCGAGCGAGTCCAGCACCACGTCGACACCCGGCTGGAACCGCTCCTCGAACCCGGTGGTCCGGGACGAGGCGAGGCGGTCGGCGGCCACACCGAGCTCCCGCACGGCGGGCCATTTGCCCTCGCTCGCCGTCGCGTACACCTCGGCCCCGAGATGCCGGGCGAGTTGTACGGCGGCCATGCCGACGCCACCGGCGGCGGCGTGGATCAGCACGGACTCGCCCTCCTGGAGTCCGGCGAGGTCGACCAGGGCGTAGTAGGCGGTGAGGAACACGATCGGCACGGACGCGGCCTGTTCGTACGTCCAGCCCTTCGGGATCGGCGCGAGCTGCCGGGCGTCGGCCACGGCGGTGGGGCCGAAGGCGGCGTCGAGCATGCCCATCACGCGGTCGCCGACGGCCCAGCGGTCCACGCCGGGGCCGGTCTCCACGACGACACCCGCGCCCTCCAGGCCCATCCGGCCGGCGTCGCCGGGGTACATGCCCAGCACGTTCAGCACATCGCGGAAGTTGACGCCGGCCGCGCGCATCGCGACCCGGACCTCGCCGGGGCCCAGCGGGCGCCGCTCCTCGGGGACGAGGGCGATGCCGTCGAGCCGGCCCTGGTCGACGATGTCGAGCCGCCATGCGTCACCGGCACCGGCGGGCGGGGCGAGCACGCCGTCACCGGCCATCCGGACCAGCCGCGGCAGCCACACCCGGCCCGCACGCACCGCGCACTGTGTGTCGTCGCCGGCCCGCAGGATCCCGGCGAGGGCGCGCAGGGAGACGGGGTCGTCGTCGACGTCGGCGAGGGCGAACCGGCCGGGGTTCTCGCTGATCGCGCTGCGGACCAGCCCCCAGACGCCGGCCGCGGCGACATCCGGCGCCTTGTCGTCCCCGGCAACCTGTACGGCTCCGGCGGTCAGTACGACGAGACGGGACCCGGCGAACCGCTCGTCGGCCAGCCACGCCTGGAGCCGGGTGAGGACGGCGGTGACCGTGCCGGCCACGTCCGCCCCGTCGTCCGGGGCGACCGGCAGCAGCACCGATTCGGGTACGTCACCTGCCGCGGCCAGCGCGTCGAGGTCCGGGTGCACGGTGGCGGGGACACCGGCCGGCGCGCTCCCGACGACCGTCCACACGGTCCGGTCCGGCACGGCCTCTTGCTCGGCGACCGGGGACCAGCGCACCCGGTACAGGTCGTCGGGTCCGGTGGCGGCGGTGAGCCGGTCCGGGGACAGGACGCGCAGCACGAGGGAGTCGATCTCCGCGACCGGCTCCCCTGTCGCGTCCGCGATGCGCAGGGCGACGTCCCCGGCGCCGCGCGGGGTGAGCCGGGCCCGGACTGCGCCCGCGCCCACGGCGGTCAGGCGGACGCCGGACCACAGGAAGGGCAGCGAACCGTCAGTGGTCTCCGCGTGCAGGCCGAGGCCGTGCAGGACGGTGTCCAGCAGGGCGGGGTGCAGACCGTACGACGAGGCGTCGCCCGCCACGGGCTCGGGCAGTTCGGCCTCCACGTACAGTTCGCCCTCGTGCCGCCAGACCCGCCGCAGCCCACGGAAGGCGGGGCCGTAACCGAGGCCGGCCGCGGTGAGCCGGTCGTACAGGTCACCGAACTCCACGGGCTCGGCTCCGGCGGGCGGCCAGGCCGTCAAGTCCCAGTCGGGCGCGGCCGGTTCGGCGGCGTCCAGGGTGCCCGAGGCATGCAGCGTCCAGGGCTCGTCGGGCCCTGCCTCCTGCGGGCGGGCGTAGACCTGGAGCGTACGGCCGCCGTCCGCCGCGTCCTCGGTTGCCACGGCGATCTGCAGCTGTACGGCGCCGTGCTCCGGCAACACGATCGGAGTGCGCAGCGCCAGCTCGGCCAACTGCCCGGCGTCCACCCGCTCTCCGGCCTGAAGCGCCAGTTCCAGCAGGACCGTCCCCGGCACCACGACGGAACCGGCCACGGCATGGTCGCCCAGCCAGGGATGCGTCCGCACCGACAGACTCGAAGCCAGCAACACCGTGTCCGAACCGGCCACCGGAACGGCCGCGCCCAGCAGCGGATGGTCGGTACGGGCCAGGCCGAGCCCGTCGGCGTCGGAGAGCACGGGAGGAGCGTCGAGCCAGTACCGCTGCCGCTGGAAGGGGTAGGTGGGCAGGTCGACACGGTGGGCGCCGGTGCCGGTGAAGAGGGCGGACCAGTCGATGTCGGCGCCTTGGACGAAGAGTTCGGCGCAGGCGGTGAGCAGGGTCTCCGCTTCGGGACGGTCCCTGCGGAGAGTCGAGGCGGCCGCAACATCGCCGGCCAGAGCGCTCAGGACCGGATCGGGCCCGATCTCCAGGAACCGCACCGCGCCCTGGGTGCGGGCGGCCGTGAGCGCGTCGTGGAAGCGGACCGGCTTGACGATCTGATCGGCCCAGTAGGCCGGACTCGTCCAGTCACCATCACCGACAGACGCACCCGTCAGCGTGCTGACCGCCGCCACGCTCGGCCGCTGGTAACTCACCTGCTCAGCCGCCGCCATGAACTCGGCGAGCACCGGCTCCATCAACGGCGAATGGAACGCATGCGAAACCTTCAACCGGGTCGTACGCCGCCCCGCGTCCCTCGCCCGCTCGGCAACCGCCTGAACAGTGGCCTCGGTGCCCGACACCACAACCGCCGTGGGCGAGTTGACGGCCGCGATCACCGCACCCTCCACCAACCAGCCGGCGACCTCGTCCTCCGAGGCCTCCACGGCGGCCATCGCACCACCCGCCGGAAGCACCTGCATCAACCGCGCCCGAGCCGCCACCAGCCTTACAACATCAGCGAGTTCGAACACCCCGGCCGCATACGCAGCGGCGAACTCACCCACCGAATGCCCCAGGACCACACCCGGAGCCATCCCCCACGACCGCAGCAACCCGACCAACGCCACCTGAAGAGCGAACAACCCGGACTGCGCGTACCCAGTCCCGTCCTCCGCCTCCTCGGCGAACAACACCTCCCGCAACGGCCGATCGAAGCCGAGCTCGGCATCCAGCAGCCCGCACACCTCATCCAACCCGGCAGCGAAGACCGGAAAGGCCTCATACAACTCCCGCCCCATACCGGGCCGTTGGCTGCCCTGCCCCGTGAACATCCACCCCGTACGCCCCTCAGTGACGGCCCCCGAGACGACCGGCTCGGCGAGAGCGGTGCGCAGGGTCTCGGTGTCCGGTCCGAGGACGACGGCTCGGTGTTCCAGCTTCGCCCGTGTCGTGGCCAGGGAAAGGGCGATGTCGAGCGGGTCTCCGGTGGCGGACGCCAGGCGTTCGGTCTGGGCGCGCAGGGCGTCGGCCGTGCGGGCGGAGACGATCCAGGGGATGAGCGGGAGCCCGGTCGCCGGGGTGGTGTCGGGCGTCCGGTGGGTGAGCGGGGGTTCCTCGACGAGGACATGGGCGTTGGTGCCGCTGATGCCGAAGGAGGAGACACCGGCCCGGCGCGGGCGTGCGCCGCGTGGCCACGGGCGTTCCTCGGTCAGGAGTTCAACGGCGCCGGCCTCCCAGTCGACGTGGGAGGAGGGGTCGTCGACGTGCAGGGTGCGCGGCAGCCGCTCGGCGTGCAGCGCCATCACCATCTTGATGACACCGGCGACACCGGCGGCGGCCTGCGTGTGCCCGATGTTCGACTTGATCGACCCGAGCCACAAAGGCTCGTCGCGCTCTTGGCCGTACGTGGCGAGCAGGGCCTGCGCCTCGATCGGATCGCCCAGCCGGGTACCCGTGCCATGCGCCTCCACCGCGTCCACATCACCGGGCCGCAGACCCGCCGCGGCCAGCGCCTGCCTGATCACCCGCTGCTGGGAAGGCCCGTTGGGAGCCGTCAGACCGTTGGACGCACCGTCCTGGTTGACGGCGGAACCCCGGATCACGCCCAGCACCCGGTGACCCCGGCGGCGGGCCTCGGACAGCCGCATCAGCACCAGCACACCGGCGCCCTCGGCCCAGCCCGTGCCGTCGGCGCCGTCCGCGAAGGACTTGCAGCGGCCGTCGGCGGCCAGGCCGCGCTGGCGGGAGAACTCCACGAAGGTCTGCGGGGTGGCCATCACGGTCACGCCGCCGGCCAGCGCGGTGCCGCACTCGCCGGACCGCAGGGCCTGGCAGGCCAGATGCAGGGCGACGAGGGAGGAGGAGCAGGCGGTGTCGACCGTGACGGCCGGCCCCTCGAAGCCGAACACGTAGGCGATACGGCCGGAGAAGACACTGCCCGCGTTGCCGTTGCCGAGATAGCCCTCGACCTCGTCGGGCACGGTGTGCAGCCGGGCCGCGTAGTCGTGGTACATCAGGCCCGCATAGACGCCCGTGTCCGTGCCGCGCAGGGAGGTCGGGTCGATGCCCGCCCGCTCCAGCGCCTCCCACGCCGTCTCCAGCAGCAGCCGCTGCTGCGGGTCCATCGCCAGGGCCTCGCGCGGCGAGATGCCGAACAGCTCGGCGTCGAACTCGGCGGCGTCGTGCAGGAAGCCGCCCTCGCGGACGTACGCGGTGCCCGGCCGGTCGGGGTCCGGGTCGTAGAGCCCGTCGAGGTCCCAGCCCCGGTCGGTCGGGAAGCCGGTGATGCCGTCGCCGCCGTCGGCGACCAGCCGCCACAGGTCCGCCGGGGAGGTGATGCCGCCCGGGTAGCGGCAGCCCATGCCGACGATCGCGATGGGTTCGTCGCTGCCTGCCGGACGGGCGGTCGACGCGGCGGGCTCGTGCGCCGGGTCCGCGCCGAGGAGTTCGCGGTGCACGAACGCGGCGAGGGCGGCCGGGCTCGGATGGTCGAAGACGAGGGTCGCCGGGAGGCGCAGGCCGGTCGCGGTGCCGAGGTGGTTGCGCAGGTCGACCGCGGTCAGCGAGTCGAAGCCGATGTCCTTGAAGGCGCGGGTGGGGTCGACGGCGGCGGCATCGGCGTGGCCGAGCACGGCCGCGACCTGCGTCTGCACCAGGTCGAGCAGGATCCGGTCCTGCTCGGCGCGGGGCAGGCCGCGCAGTCGGGCGGCGAGCGGCACGTCCGCACCACCGGCTGTGCGGTTGGCGGAGCGCCTGCGGCGGGCCGCGGGCACCAGGCCGTGCAGTACGGAGGGCAGTGCGTCGCCGCGCGCGGCCAGCGCGGCGGTGTCGAGGGCGGCCGGCACGAGGGCCGGTTCACCGGTGCGCAGCGCGTGGTCGAGGAGGGCGAGCGCGTCGTCGGTGGCCAGCGCCGGGTAGCCGAGGCGGCGCATACGGGCCACGTCCGCGTCGGTCAGACGGCCGCCCATTCCGGCCGGGTGCTCCCACATGCCCCAGGCCAGGGCCGTCGCCGGCAGGCCGCGTGCGTGGCGGCGGGCGGCGAGGGCGTCGAGGGCGGCGTTGGCGGCGGCGTAGGCGGCCTGCCCGGGCGAGCCGACGACCCCGGCGACGGCGGAGAACAGTACGAACGCGCGCAGGTCGCGGTCGGCGGTCAACGCATCGAGGTGCAGGGCCGATTCGGTCTTCGCGGCGAGCACGCGCGCCAGCCGGTCGGGGGTGATGTCGGTGAACACGCCGTCGTCGAGGACGCCGGCCGTGTGCACGACGGCGCTCAACGGCACGCCGGACAGGGCCGTTTCGAGTGCGGCACGGTCGGAGACGTCGCAGGCGGTGACGGTGCCCCGGGCTCCGTGGGCGGTGAGTTCACGGACCAGTTCGTCGACGCCCGGCGCCTCGGCACCGCTGCGCGACAGCAGCAGCAGATCGCGCACGCCGTGCGCGGTGACGAGGTGGCGGGCGACCAGGGCACCGAGCCCGCCGGTACCGCCCGTGATCAGTACGGTGCCGTCGCCCGCCCAGCCCGGCTCACCGGTCACGGCGTCCGTCACCCGGGCGAGTCGGGGCCGGCTCACCTGACCGTCGTGGAAGGCGAGTTGGGTCGCTCCCCCGTCGATGAGCGCGACGAGCCCCTCGGCCAGCGCCCGCCACGACTCCGGCGTTCCATCGGTGTCGGCCAGCGCGAACCGGTCGGGATGCTCGCTGATCGCCGTACGGACCAGACCCCATACGGCAGCTGCCGCCGGGTCGGTGAGGGCGCCGGTGGTGACGACGACCAGCCGGCTGGTGGCGAGGTCGGGTTCGGCCAGCCAGCCCTGAAGGGCGGTGAGAACTCCGGCCGCACTCTCAGTCGGCGCCTGTCCGGCGGGGACGGGCAGCAGGACGGTCGCGGGAGCGGACTCGGCGCCGGTCAGAGCCGGAAGGCCGGAGAACACGGCGACCCCGGCCGGAAAGCACCCGGCGTCGCCGAGCGCGGCCAGGTCCGTGGCCGATCCCGCCGTCGGAGCGTGGACCGGGGTCCACGTCATCCGGTACAGATGCCGGGCGTTGCCGGCACCGACCTCACCGGCCGCTACCGGACGCAGCACCAACTGCGCGATCTCGGCGACCGGTTCACCGGCGGCGTCGGCGATGCGCAGGGCGACCTCGCCGGGCGCGCGGACCGTCACCCGGGCCCGTACCGCGGACGCGCCGACGGCCGACGGGGAGACGCCGGACCACAGGAAGGGCAGCAGCGCATTCCGACGCCCCTCCCCCGCGTCCGCGTCGGCCTCGGTGTCGTCGATGCCCAGCGCGTGCAGCACGGCGTCGAGAAGAGCGGGGTGCAGGGCGAAGCCGGACGCGTCGTCGGCGGTGTGCTCGGGCAGCTCCGCCTCGACGTACAGGTCGTCGCCGTTCCGCCACAGCGCCCGCAGCCCCTGGAAGGCCGGGCCGTACACCATGCCGGTCTCGGCGAGCCGCGCGTACAGATCGTCGATCGCGACGGGCTCGGCTCCGGCGGGCGGCCAGACCCGCAGGTCCCAGTGGGGCCCGGCGGACGGGGCGGCAACGAGGGTGCCGGTGGCGTGCAGAGTCCACGGCTCGTCGTCGGGCACGCCGTCCGGACGGGCGTGGACACGCACCGTGCGGGTCCCGTCTCCGCCGTCCGGATCGACCGACGTCTGCACCTGTACGGCACCGTCGTGCGCCAGCACCAGCGGGGCGCGCAGCGTCAGGTCGTCCACACCGTGCAGTCCGGCGTGATCGGCGGCCTGGACGGCGAGTTCGAGCAGCGCGGTTCCGGGGACGACGACCGTGCCGTCGACCGTGTGGTCGCCGAGCCACGGGTGCGTGCGCACGGACAGCCGCGATGTGAGGACGGCGGTGTCGGAACCGGCCAGCGACACGGCCGCACCGAGCATCGGATGCCGGGTCACGCCGAGGCCGAGTCCACCGGCGTCCAGGACGGGACGAGTGGGTTCGAGCCAGTAGCGCTGGCGCTGGAAGGGGTAGGTGGGCAGGTCGACACGGTGGGCGCCGGTGCCGGTGAAGAGGGCGGACCAGTCGATGTCGGCGCCTTGGACGAAGAGTTCGGCGCAGGCGGTGAGCAGGGTCTCCGGCTCGGGACGGTCCTTGCGGAGAGTCGAGGCGGCCGGTACGTCGCCGGCCAGAGCGCTCAGGACCGGATCGGGCCCGATCTCCAGGAACCGCACGGCGCCCTGGGTGCGGGCGGCCGTGAGCGCGTCGTGGAAGCGGACCGGCTTGACGATCTGATCGGCCCAGTAGGCCGGACTCGTCCAGTCACCATCACCGACAGACGCACCCGTCAGCGTGCTGACCGCCGCCACGGTGGGCCGCTGGAAGGTCACCTGCTCAGCCACCGCCGTGAACTGGGCCAGCACCGGCTCCATCAACGGCGAATGGAACGCATGCGAAACCTTCAGCCGGGTCGTACGCCGCCCCGCGTCCCTCGCCCGCTCGGCAACCGCCTGAACAGCGGCCTCGGTGCCCGACACCACAACCGCCGTGGGCGAGTTGACGGCCGCGATCACCGCACCCTCCACCAACCAGCCGGCGACCTCGTCCTCCGAGGCCTCCACGGCAGCCATCGCACCACCCGCCGGAAGCACCTGCATCAACCGCGCCCGAGCCGCCACCAGCCTTACAACATCAGCGAGTTCGAACACCCCGGCCGCATACGCGGCGGCGAACTCACCCACCGAATGCCCCAGGACCACACCCGGAGCCATCCCCCACGACCGCAGCAACCCGACCAACGCCACCTGAAGAGCGAACAACCCGGACTGCGCATACCCGGTACCGTCCTCCGCCTCCTCGGCGAACAGCACCTCCCGCAACGGCCGATCGAAGCCGAGCTCGGCATCCAGCAGCCCGCACACCTCATCCAGCGCGGCAGCGAACACGGGGAAGGCCTCATACAACTCCCGCCCCATACCGGGCCGTTGGCTGCCCTGCCCCGTGAACATCCACCCCGTACGCCCCTCGGCGACCGATCCAGTGATGGCCCCCTCGGTCAGGCCGAGCACGGCGCGGTGTTCGAGCGTGGCGCGGCCCGTGGCCAGGGAGAGGCCGATGTCGAGCGGGTCCGCGTCGAGGGAGGTCAGTCGTTCGATCTGGGCTCGCAGGGCGGGGGCCGTACGTGCGGAAAGCACCCACGGCACCGCACGCGGCGCACCGCGAACTTCCTCCGAGGCCGAGACCGCAGGGGCTTCTTCGAGGATCACGTGCGCGTTGGTGCCGCTGATGCCGAAAGAGGAGACACCGGCGCGGCGCGGCCGTGCGCCGCGCGGCCAGTCAAGCTCATCGATGAGCAGACGCACCGCGCCCGCGGTCCAGTCGACGTGGGAGGACGGGGCGTCGACATGCAGGGTGCGCGGCAGGCGCTCGGCACACAGCGCCATGACCATCTTGATGATGCCCGCGACACCGGCGGCGGACTGCGTGTGGCCAACGTTGGACTTCACGGAGCCGAGCCAGAGGGGCTCGTCGCGGTCCTGGCCGTACGTGGCGAGCAGGGCCTGCGCCTCGATCGGATCGCCCAGCCGGGTACCCGTGCCGTGCGCCTCCACCGCGTCCACATCACCGGGCCGTAGCCCCGCCGCGGCCAGCGCCTGCCTGATCACCCGCTGCTGGGAAGGACCATTGGGAGCCGTCAGACCATTGGACGCACCGTCCTGATTGACGGCGGAACCCCGGACTACCGCCAGTACCCGGTGTCCCCGGCGTTCGGCCTCGGACAGCCGCATCAGCACCAGCACACCGGCGCCCTCGGACCAGCCGGTGCCGTCGGCCGCCTCGGCGAAGGGCTTGCAGTGGCCGTCGGGAGCGAGGCCGCGCTGGCGGGAGAACTCCACGAACGCCGTGGGGTTGGCCATGACGGTGGCGCCGCCCGCGAGGGCCGTGTCGCACTCGCCGGACCGCAGGGCCTGGCAGGCCAGATGCAGGGCGACCAGGGCGGAGGAGCAGGCGGTGTCCACGGACACGGCGGGGCCTTCGAGGCCGAGGACGTAGGAGAGGCGGCCCGAGGCGACGCTGGGGGTGCTGCCGGTGAGCAGGTAGCCGGCGGACTCGCCGTCGGCCTCGTGCACGGAGCCGCCGTAGCCGTTGGCGGAGACGCCCGCGTAGACACCGGTCGCGGTGCCGCGCAGGGAGGTCGGGTCGATGCCCGCCCGCTCCAGCGCCTCCCACGCCGTCTCCAGGAGCAGCCGCTGCTGCGGGTCCATCGCGAGGGCCTCGCGCGGGCTGATGCCGAACAGTTCGGCGTCGAAGCCCGCGACGTCAGGGATGAAGCCGCCGCGTCCGGCGAAGGGGGTGCCGAGGGCCGTGGAGGTGGACTCCAGCA
Organism: Streptomyces sp. NPDC111802; assembly: GCF_055634335.1. Classification (NCBI taxonomy): domain Bacteria; kingdom Bacillati; phylum Actinomycetota; class Actinomycetes; order Kitasatosporales; family Streptomycetaceae; genus Streptomyces; species Streptomyces sp. NPDC111802. The sequence continues at coordinate 59,763 of NZ_JBVKCZ010000043.1, forward strand.
GGCCGGGGAGGTCCCAGCCGCGGTCGTCGGGGAACGGCGACATGCGGTCCTCGCCCGCCGTGAGGACGTCCCAGAGGTCTTCCGGGGACTGGATGCCGCCGGGGAGGCGGCATCCCATGCCGACGACGGCGATGGGTTCGTCGTCGGCCACGGGGGCGGATACGGCTTCGGTGCCTGTGCCTGTGCCGGTGCCGGTGCCGAGGAGGCGGTCTCGCAGGTGGGTCGTGAGGAGGGCCGGGGTGGGGTGGTCGAAGACGAGGGTGGTGGGCAGGGCGAGTTCGGTGCTCGTGGCGAGCCGGTTGCGCAGGTCGACGGCGGTGAGGGAGTCGAACCCGAGGTCCTTGAAGGCGCGTTCGGGGTCGATGCCGGCCGGGGAGGCGTGGCCGAGGACGGCGGCGACCTGGGTCTGTACGAGGTCGAGGAGGGTGCGGTCCTGTTCGGCCGGGGGCAACTCGCGCAGGGTGCGGGAGAGTTCGCCTTCGACGGCGTCGGGTGTCTCGGTCCGGGCCGCGATGACGTCGGGCAGGTCGGCGATGAGCGGGCTGGGCCGGGTGAACGTGAAGGTCGGGGCGAACCGCTCCCAGTCGACGTCCGCCACGGTGACGCAGGTGCGGTCCGCGACGATCGCCTGTTCCAGTGCCGTGAGGGCGCTGTCCGGTGCGAGGAGGGCGAGGCCCCGCTCGGTGAGGTGCTCGGCGACGCCCTCGTCGGCCGCCATGCCGCCGCCGTTCCAGGGGCCCCAGGCGACGGAGGTGGCGGGCAGGCCGAGGGCGCGGCGGTGCTGGGCGAGGGCGTCGAGGTAGGCGTTTCCGGCGGCGTAGGCGGCCTGGCCGCCGCTGCCCCAGACGGCCGCCACGGACGAGAACACCACGAACAGGTCGAGGTCGAGCCCTGCGGTCAGTTCGTGGAGGTGCCTCGCCCCGGTGACCTTGGCGGCGACCACCTGGGCGAGGTCGTGTGGGGTGGTGTCGGTGAGCGGCGTGTTCTGCGGGAGTCCGGCCGTGTGGACGACGCCGGTCAGCGGCGTCTTTGCCGGGATCGACGCGATCAGCTCGGCCAGTGCGTCGCGGTCGCCGACATCGCAGGCGGCGAGCGTGACGCGGGTGCCCTGGGCGGTCAGTTCGTCGCGCAGTGCGTCGGCGCCGGGGGCGTGCGGGCCGCTGCGGGAGACCAGCAGCAGGTGCTCGGCGCCGAGGGCCGCCAGGCGCCGGGCGACGTGGGCGCCGAGTGCGCCCGTGCCGCCGGTGATCAGTACGGTGCCGAGGGGGGCCGGGAGCCCGCCGGCGGTGTCGCTCCGGGCGTCGCGGGTGAGGCGGGCGGCGTGGACGCCGGAGGCGCGGACGGCCAGTTGGTCCTCCGGGCCGGGTGCGGCGAGGACGGCCGCGAGCCGTTGCCAGGCGTCGGGGCCGGCGTCGTCGGGGAGGTCGACGAGACCGCCCCACAGGTGCGGCAGTTCGAGGGCGGCCGTGCGGCCGAAGCCCCAGATCTGCGCCTGGTCGGGGTGGGTGAGCGGTTCTCCGGACGCGACGGCGACGGCGGACCGGGTCACGGCCCACACGCGGGTCTCCAGTCCGGCGGCGGCCAGGGCGTGGAGGAGGTTCAGGTGGGGTGCGGGGAGGGCGTCGCCACCCGGCAGTACGACGATGCCGTCCGGGGCGTGCGTGGCGAGCTCATCGGGCTCGGTGATGAGTTCGGCATCGGCACCAGCGGCGCGCAGCGCGTCGAGGCAGGCGTCGGCGTCGTGTGCCCCGTCGGGGGCGGCGATCAGCCAGCGGCCGGTCAGCCGGGCCGTGCGCGGCATCGGTACCGGCTTCCACACCACGCGGTAGCGCCACCGGTCCAGCGCGGCGCGTTCCTCGTGCCGTCGCCGCCACCGCGTCAGGGCCGGGAGCAGCGCGTCCAGGGAGGCGCCCTCGGGCAGGCCCAGTTCGTGGGCCACCGTGGCCGGGTCGGCGGTGTCGAGCAGCTGCCAGAACTCGTCCTCGGAGCCCTCGACGGCGGGCTGCTGGGCGGTTCGGTCCGGGAGCCAGAAACGCTCGCGCTGGAAAGCGTACGTGGGCAGGTCGGTCAGGTGGGCGTCCGTGTCGCGGAAGACCTGGGCCCAGTCGACGCGGGTGCCGCGTACGAACAGTTCGCCCACGGCGGTGAGCAGGGTCTCCGGTTCGGCGCGGCCCGCGCGCAGGGCGGCGACGGCGACGGTCAGGTCGGGGGCGGTGCGCTGGGCGAGGGCGGCGAGGACCGGGTCGGGGCCGAGTTCCAGCAGGCGCGTGGCGCCGAGTTCGCCGGTCACGGCCTGGACCGCGTCGTGGAAGAGAACGGGCTGCCGTACCTGGCGCACCCAGTAGTCGGCGCTCGCCCAGTCGTCGTCGGCGAGGGGCCGGCCGGTGACGGTGCTGACGGCCGGTATTCGGGGCGGCCGGTAGGTGAGGTCGTCCGCTACGGCGGCGAACTCGGCCAGCATGGGCTCCATCAGTGGTGAGTGGAAGGCGTGCGACACCTTGAGCCGGGTGCCGCGCCGCCCCTGTTCGCTCGCGGCGCTCAGTACGGCGTCCACGGCGGCCTCCGTACCGGAGACGACCACGGCTGCGGGTCCGTTGACGGCGGCGACGACCACTCCGTCGGTGAGCCAGGCCGCGACCTCCTCGGGGTCCGCCTCGACGGCCGCCATCGCGCCGCCCTCGGGCAACGCCTGCATCAGCCGGGCCCGTGCGGCCACCAGCCGTACGGCGTCGGGGAGTTCGAGGACGCCCGCGGTGTGGGCGGCGGCCAGCTCGCCGATGGAGTGACCGACGAGCGCGTCGGGGGCGAGTCCCCAGGAGCGCAGCAGTTCCGCCAGCGCGACCTGGACGGCGAACAGGGCGGTCTGTGCGTAGCCGGTACGGCCCAGCAGGGCGGACTCGGGGCTGTCCTCCGGGGCGAACAGGGCGGTGCGCAGCGGCGTGTCGAAGCCGTCGGTGCCGGAGAGTTCCGCGTCGAGCAGGGCGCAGGTCTCGTCGAGGGTCCGCGCGAACACGGGGTGGACGTCGTACAGTTCGCGGCCCATGCCCGGGCGCTGGCTGCCCTGTCCGGTGAAGGCCCACACGGTACGTCCCTCGCCTGCCACCGAGCTGACCAGCGCGGTCGTGTCGCCGTCGGCGAGGGCGGCGGCGGCCGCGGTCAGGGTGTCGCGGCTGTCGCCGACGAGGACGGCGCGGTGGTCGAGGGTGGCGCGGGCGGTGGCCAGGGTGCGGCCCACATCGACCGGGGCGAGGCCGGGCCGGTCGGTGAGGTGGTCGACGAGGCGGGCGGCCTGCGCGCGCAGGGCTTGGCGGGTCCGGCCGGACAGGACCCAGGGCACCGTGCGGGGCGGGCGCGCCGGGGCCGGGGTCTCGGCGGCGGGGGGTTCCTCCAGGATGACGTGGGCGTTGGTGCCGCTGATGCCGAAGGCGGAGACACCGGCCCGGCGGGGCCGCTCGCCGGGCGCCCAGGGCTGTGTCTCGGTGAGCAGGCGTACGGCTCCGGAGTTCCAGTCGACGCGGCTGGAGGGGGCGTCGACATGCAGGGTGGGCGGGAGTTGGCCGGCGCGCAGGGCCAGCACCATCTTCATCACGCCGGCCGCGCCCGCCGCCGCCTGGGTGTGGCCGATGTTGGACTTCACCGAGCCGAGCCAGAGGGGCTGGTCGCGGTCCTGGCCGTAGGTGGCGAGGAGCGCCTGCGCCTCGATCGGGTCGCCGAGGCTGGTGCCGGTGCCGTGCGCCTCGACGGCGTCGACGTCACCGGGCCGCAGACCGGCCGCGGCAAGCGCCTGCCTGATCACCCGCTGCTGGGAAGGCCCGTTGGGAGCCGTCAGGCCGTTGGAGGCGCCGTCCTGGTTGACGGCGGAGCCGCGCAGCACGGCGAGCACGGGGTGCCCGGCGCGACGCGCGTCGGAGAGCCGTTCCAGTACGAGGACGGCGGCGCCCTCGGACCAGCCGGTGCCGTCGGCGCCCTCGGCGAAGGCCTTGCAGCGGCCGTCGGCGGACAGGGCGCGCTGCCGGGAGAACTCGACGAAGATGCCCGGCGTGGCCATCACGGTCACCCCGCCGGCGAGGGCGGTGCGGCACTCGCCCTGACGGATGGCCTGCGCGGCCAGGTGCAGCGCGACCAGCGCGGAGGAGCAGGCGGTGTCGACGGTGAGGGCGGGGCCCTCCAGGCCGAGGGTGTAGCTGACCCGGCCGGACAGGACGCTGGCGGCGGAGCCGGTGGCGACGTAGCCCTCGACGTCCTCGCGCGGGGCGTGGGCGGTCTCGCGGTAGTCCTGGCCGTTGGTGCCGGCGAAGACGCCGGTCGCCGATCCCCGCAGGGACAGCGGGTCGATACCGGCCCGTTCCAGCGCCTCCCACGCCGTCTCCAGCAGCAGCCGCTGCTGCGGGTCCATGGCGAGGGCCTCGCGTGGGGAGATGCCGAACAGCTCGGCGTCGAAGTCGGCGGCGTCGTGCAGGAATCCGCCGACGCGGGCGTAGGTGGTGCCGGAGTGGCCGGGGTCCGGATGGTAGAGGCGCTCGACGTCCCAGCCGCGGTCCTCGGGGAACGGGGTGAGGCCGTCCGTCCCGGAGGCGAGCAGGTCCCACAGCTGGTCGGGGGTGGTCACGCCGCCGGGGAAGCGGCAGCCCATGCCGACGACGACCACCGGATCGTCGTCGGCGCCGACGGGGGCGAGGGCCGGGCCGCCGCGCTCGATCTCGTCCGTGGTGACGCCGAGGACCTGGGTGCGCAGGAACGCGGCGAGCAAGGCCGGCGTGGGGTGGTCGAAGACGAGGGTGGCGGGCAGGGCGAGCCCGGTGGCGGTGGCGAGCCGGTGGCGCAGGGCGACGCCGGTCAGCGAGTCGAAGCCGAGGTCCTTGAAGGCGCGTCCGGTGTCCACGGCGGTCCGGTCGGTGTGCCCGAGGACGGCGGCGACGTGGTCGAGGACGAGGTCGAGCAGCAGCCGCTCCTGCTCCGCGGGCGTGCGGCCGGACAGTTCGGCGCCGAGGGTGCCCGCGACGGGTGCGCCCTGGCCGGTGTCGGCGGCGGGCGGCTGGGCCTCGGGCAGGTCGGCGATCAGGGGGCGCGGGGTGTACGCGGCGGCGGCGAAGCGCTGCCAGTCGACGTCGGCGACGGTCGTGCAGGTGATGTCCTCGTCGAGGGCGCGCTGGAGTACGTCGAGGGCGCGGGACGGCTCCAGAGGTCGTATGCCCTGGCGGCGGAAGTGCTCGGCGACGGTCTGGTCGGCCGCCATGCCGCCACCGCCCCACGGGCCCCAGGCGACGCAGGTCGCGGGAAGGCCGGCGGCGCGACGGTGCTGGGCGAGTGCGTCGAGGCGGGCGTTGGCGGCGGCGTAGGCGGCCTGTCCGGCGTTGCCGAGCACCGCGGTGATGGACGAGAACAGGACGAACGCGTCCAGTTCCCGTTCCCGCGTCAGGTCGTGCAGATGCCGGGCGGCCTCGGCCTTCACCGCGAGGACTCGGGCCAGGCGCTCGGGGGTGAGGTCGGCGGCGAGCCCGTCGTCGAGGATGCCCGCGGCGTGCACGACGGCGTTCGGCTGGTGGGCGTCCACGACGGCCGCCACGGTCTCGCGGTCGGCGACGTCACCCGCGACGAGAGTGACGGCGGTGCCCGACTCGCGCAGTTCCGCGGCGAGTTCGGCGGCACCGGGGGCGTCGGCTCCGCGCCGGGACAGGAGTACGAGGTGTTCCGCGCCGCCGGTCGCGAGCCACCGGGCGAGGTGCCCGCCCAGGGCGCCGGTCGCACCCGTGAGCAGGACGGTGCCGGTCGGCCGCCAGGGCCGCGCGGGCCGTGCCGAGCGGTCGCGCACCAGCCGGGCGGCGTGGACGCCCGTCGCGCGCACGGCGAGCTGGTCCTCCCCCGCTCCCCCGGCGGCGAGCAGGGCCACGACCCGCTGCCAGAGCCGTGGTTGCGGATCGTCCGGCAGGTCGATCAGCCCGCCCCAGCGGTCGGGCTGCTCCAGCGCCACGACCCGGCCGAGTCCCCATACGGCCGCCTGCTCAGGGTGCGTGGGGCCCTCGCCGCCGGACACGCCCACGGCGCCGAAGGTCACGCACCACAGCCGCGTCTGCGGGTGCGTCTGCGTCAGCGTGAGCACCTGCGCGGGGTCGGTGAGCAGCGACAGCACGCCCGCGTACGACACCTCAGGGTCGGCGGCCGGCCCGGTCACGACCGTCACATCGGCGCCGGCGGCCCGCAGCGCGCCCTCGGCCGCGGCGACCAGCTCGGTGGAAGCGTCCTCGTCGACCGCGAGCAGCCACGCCCCGTCCAGGTCGCCCGACGCGGGCGTACGGACGGGCCGCCAGGCGATCCGGTAGCGCAGCCCGGCCAGCAGCGACTCCGCGCGGCGCTTGCGACGCCAGTCGGCGAGCACCGGCAGCACGGCGTCCAGCGGGGCGCCGCTGTCCACGCCCAGCTCTCCGGCGAGCGAGTCGGCGTCACCCTGGTCGACGAGGTCCCAGAACCCGCTGTCACCCTCGGCCCAGTGCCTCGGTCGGACGTGGTCGGCCAGCCAGTACCGCTGCCGTTGGAAGGCGTACGTCGGCAGATCGACGCGGCGGGCGCCGGTCCCCTCGAACAGCGCCGGCCAGTCGGTCTCCGCGCCCCGCACGAAGAGTTCGGCGACGGCGGTGAGCAGGGTCTCCGCCTCCGGGCGCTCCTTGCGCAGGGTCGCGGCGGCCGGTACGTCACCGGCCAGCGCCGTGAGCACCGGGTCGGGGCCGATCTCCAGGAACCGCCCGGCGCCCAGGTCCCGGGCCGCGGTCGACGCCTCGTGGAAGCGCACCGGCTCGACGATCTGGGCGGCCCAGTAGGCAGCGCCCGTCCAGTCACCTTCGGACAGCGGAGCACCCGTCAGCGTGCTCACCGCCGCCACGGTCGGCCGCCGGTAGGTCACCCGCTCGGCAACCGCCGTGAACTCGGCGAGCACCGGCTCCATCAGCGGCGAGTGGAAGGCGTGCGACACCCGTAGCCGCGTGGCACGCCGCCCCGCGTTCCGAGCGAGCTCAGCGACGGCCTCGACCGCCGTCTTCGTGCCGGACACCACCACGGCCGTCGGCCCGTTGACGGCGGCGATGACCGCACCGTCCACCAGCCACGGGACGACCTCGGCCTCGGCCGCCTCCAGCGCCGCCATCGCTCCGCCCTCGGGCAGGGCCTGCATCAGCCGCGCCCGAGCCGCCACCAGCCGTACGGCATCGGCGAGTTCGAACACGCCGGCCGCGTGCGCTGCGGCGAACTCGCCCACCGAGTGCCCCAGCAGCAGGTCCGGCCGCATGCCCCAGGACCGCAGCAACGCCACCAGTGCCGTCTGCAGGGCGAACAGCGCCGACTGGGCGTATCCGGTTCCGTCCTCCGGGTCGTCGGCGAACAGCACCTCCTTCAGGGGCCGTTCGAAGCCGAGTTCGGCGTCGAGCAGCTCGCACACCTCGTCCAGCGCCGCCGCGAACACGGGGTACGCGTCATACAGCTCCCGGCCCATGCCGGGACGCTGGCTGCCCTGCCCGGTGAACATCCACGCCGTACGGCCCTCCGACACCGACCCGGTGACGAGGGGGCCGGGGTGCAGGGCGACGGCGCGGTGTTCGAGGGTGGCGCGGGTGGTGGCGAGGGACAAGCCGACGTCGAGCGGGTCCGCTTCGAGTGCGGTCAGGCGGTCCAGTTGGTCGCGCAGGGCCTTTTCGGTGCGTGCCGAGACCACCCACGGCACCACGGGCGGACTCGTGACCGGCTCCTCGGCCGACTCCTCGGTGGCGGGGGCCTCTTCGAGGACGAGGTGGGCGTTCGTGCCGCTGATGCCGAAGGAGGAGATGCCGGCTCGGCGCGGGCGTTCCCCGCGTGGCCAGGGGCGTTCCTCCTGAAGCAGCTTCAGCGTGGACCAGTCGATGTGCGGGGACGCCTCGTCGGCGTGCAGGGTGCGCGGCAGACGCTCCTCGCGCAGGGCCATGACCATCTTGATGACGCCGGCGACGCCCGCGGCGGCCTGGGTGTGGCCGATGTTGGACTTCACCGAGCCGAGCAACAGGGGCTCGTCGCGGTCCTGGCCGTAGGCGGAGGCGAGGGCGTGTGCCTCGATGGGGTCGCCGAGCCGGGTGCCGGTGCCGTGTGCCTCGACGGCGTCCACGTCCGCCGGGGAGAGGCCGGCGTTGGCGAGGGCCTGGCGTACGACACGCTGCTGGGCGGGACCGCTGGGAGCGGTCAGGCCGTTGGAGGCGCCGTCCTGGTTGATCGCGCTGCCGCGGATCACCGCGAGCACCTCGCGGCCCTGGCGCCGGGCCTCGGACAGCGGCATCAGGACGAGCATGCCGGCGCCCTCGCTGAGCGAGAACCCGTCGGCCCGCGCGGAGAAGGCCTTGCAGCGGCCGTCGGGTGCGAGGGCCCGCTGGCGGGAGAACTCGGCGAACATCTCCAGGCTCGGCAGGACGGTCGCGCCCCCGGCGAGGGCCGTGGTCGCGGCGCCGCCGCGCAGGGCGTCGCAGGCGAGGTGGAGGGCGACCAGGGAGGAGGAGCAGGCGGTGTCGACGGTGAGGGCGGGGCCCTCCAGGCCGAGGGTGTAGGAGATCCGGCCGGAGGCGACGCTGACGGCGTTGCCGGTGAGGACGTGCCCGGCGACGTCGGTGGAGGCGTCGGTGGCCGCGCGGTCGTAGTCGACCGTCATGAGGCCGAGGTAGACACCGGTGGCCGTGCCGCGCAGTGTCGTCGGGTCGATGCCCGCCCGCTCCAGCGCCTCCCAGGTCGTCTCCAGCAGCAGCCGTTGCTGTGGGTCCATGGCGAGTGCCTCGCGCGGGCTGATGCCGAAGAACGCGGCGTCGAAGTCGGCGGCGTCGCGCAGGAATCCGCCCTCGCGCTGGAGGAAGCCGCCGGGTGCGGTGCCGCTGGGGTCGTAGCGTCCCTCGATGTCCCAGCCGCGGTCGGCGGGCAGGGGTGTGACGGCGTCGGTGCCCTCCAGGAGGAGCTGCCACAGGGCCTCCGGCGAGTCGGCGTCGCCTGCGAAGCGGCAGGCCATGCCGACGACGGCGATGGGCTCGTCGGACTGCGCGTGGCCGGTGGCGGCGGCCGGGGTGGCGGTGCCGTGGAGCTGGTCGTGGAGGTGATGGCCGAGGGCGGCCGGGGTCGGGTAGTCGAAGGCGACGGTCGGGGCGAGGGGCAGTCCGGTCGCGGCGCGCAGCCGGTCGCGCAGGGCGACGGCGGTGGCCGACTCGACGCCCTGGTCACGGAAGGAGACGTGGGCGGGCGCCCCGCCGGGCAGTTCGAGCAGGTCGGCGACCTGAGTGCGCACGAGGTCGACCAGGGCGGTGCGCCGGTCGCCTTCGGGCAGGTCGCCGAGTCGGTCGCGGAGGGCGGCTGCCTGGACACCGAGGGGGGTGCCTGCGGTGTCGGGGTCCTCGACGGCTGCGGCGTCGGCGAGTTCGGCGGGCAGGTCAGCCGGTTCGGTGGCGGTGTCGTGCAGGGCGGCCCAGTCGGGTTCGCCGCCGGTGGTCCAGTACTCGGCGACGGCACGCTGGAAGCGGTCGGCGCCTCCGGCGTTCCTGCGCAGGGTGGTGTGGACGGTGCCGGTGACGCCCGCCTGAGTGAGGACGGTTTCGAGGCCGGGGGCGAGCAGGGGGTGGGGGCTGATCTCCAGGAAGTGGCGGTGGCCCGCGTCGAGCGCGGTGTGGACGGCGCCGACGAACTCGACGGTGTCGCGCAGTGCGGCGGCCCAGTGGTCCCGGTCGAGGGTGACGCCGTCGAGGGCCGTGCCGGCGGAGGCCGCGTAGCAGGGGACGCGGGCCGCGCGGGGGGTGAGGCCGGTGAGGTCGGCGCGGATGCGGTCGGTGATGTCGTCGATGTGCGGCGAGTGGGCGGCGACGCCGTAGTCGACGGTGCGGGCGCGGACGCCCTCGGCGGTCAGTTCGGCGAGGAGTTCGGCCGCGGCGTCGGCGTCGCCGGAGACGACGCCGTTGTCGGGGCCGTTGACGGCGGCGAGGACGAGCCTGTCGTGCCAGGGCACGAGGCGTTCCCGCAGTCGTGCGACGGGCATCAGCACGGACACCATGTCGCCGCGGCCGTGCAGGGCGCGCTGTGCGGTGCCCCAGCTCGCGGCGACGCGGGCCGCGTCGTCCAGGGTCAGGGCGCCCGCGACGCAGGCGGCGGCGATCTCGCCGAGGCTGTGCCCGACGACCGCCGCGGGCCGTACCCCGGCGCTCTCCCAGAGGGCGGCCAGCGAGACCATCACGGCGAACAGGGCGGGCTGGGTCACGTCGGGCGTGGTCAGCGCGTGCGCCCCGCGCAGCACCTCGACGAGATTGTGGTCCAGGTGCGGGGCGAGGGCGTCGGCGCACTCCGTCATGCGGCGGGCGAACACCGGTGAGGTGTCGAGGAGTTCGCGGGCCATGCCGGGCCACTGGGAGCCGTGGCCGGGGAAGACGAAGACGGGTCCGCTGTCGCGGGCGACGGGCCGGCCCTCGGTGACATGGTCGGAGGGGGTGCCGTCGGCCAGGGCGGCCAGGGTCGCCGCGAGGTCCTCGGGGGTGGTCGCGGTGACGGCGGCACGGCAGGGGTGGGTGGGGTCGGCGCTGTTCAGCAGGGCCGCCGCGATACGGTCCGGTTCTCCGTCGCGGGCGAGGGTCCGCAGGATGCGGGCCTGCTCCCGTACGGCCCGGGTGCCCCGTCCGGTCAGGAGCCAGGGGCGTGGGGTGCCCGCGAACGGGCGGGTGGCCGAGGTGGAGCGAGCTTGTTCGGACACGTTCTCTCCCGCGGATGACTCGTCGCCACGTTTACGGAAACTGGACCGGGCCTGTGGGGGCGTCGGCGCGCGGCGGCCTGGAACGTGGGGGTATGGCCTGATCCGTTCGCGCTTCTGGTTCGATTATTCGGACAGTCGACTGGGGGAAACACAAGGACTGGACCGCGCGCTGGGGATCATGACGGAGCCGACGGGCCGCCAGGGGCCGCGTCGGCGGGGTGTCCGAAGGGTCAACGGCGTCGTCACATAACGGCCAGGCCTTCCAGGTGGGTCACGGCCGCGTCGATGCCCGGCAGGGCGAGCATCTCCTTGCGGGCGCGGCGCGCCTCGTCGGCGGCGTTCTCGTCGGCCAGCAGTCCGCGGCAGGTCTCCAGCATGGCTTCGGCGCCGCGGGTCGCGATGTGCTCGCCGAGTCCGAGTTCGGCGACGCGCAGCGCGTTGTACTGCTGGTCGCCGAACATGGGCCGGACGGCCAGCGGGACCCCGGCGCGCACGGCCTCGCGGATGCTGTTGTAGCCGCCGTGGGTGACGAACAGATCGGCGTGTTCGAGCAGGAGTTGCTGCGGGAAACGGTCGACGACGCGGACGTGGGGCGCGGCCTTGGTGGTGTCCACGGGCATGCCGAGAGTGGAGACGACGGCCGCGCAGTCCAGCGCGGAGAGGGCCTCCACGACCGTGTCGAGGGGTTCGGCGGGGTCGTAGACGGGGATGGGGGCGCCGAACTCGCGGGCCTTGTCGAGGAATTCGAGGACCGTGCCGGGCAGTCCGGTGCCGAGGGAGGCGAGCACGAGGGGCCGGTCGGCGGGCAGCTCGGCGAACCAGTCGGGCAGGGTCTCGCCGCGGGTGACGGTGCGGGGCTGACGGTAGGCGACGGCGTCGGGGGCGAGGGGGCGGGCGAAGGTGTAGGGGGCGGGCATGCAGTCGAGCCGTCCGTGCCGGTAGACGGCGACCGGGTCGTCGGACTCGGGCAGGCCGAGCTCGCGGCGCCGGTCGTTGAGCAGCGGGAGCAGCAGTGCCGGGTCGAGGAACTGGCCCGAGCCGGACGGGGCGGGCACCTGGGGCACGTCGAGGGTCTCGGCGACGAGGAGCGCGGCGAACTCGTAGCCGTCGCGCAGGATCACATCGGGGCGGAAGTCCCGGGCGAGCGGCAGCAGCAGGCCGTAGGGGTCGGCGAGTTGGGGGCCGCAGCCGAGGGTGGCCCACAGTTCATGGGCGAAGCGGCTGAACTCCTTGGGGATGGGCAGTTTGCCCTCGAACAGCAGCCGCATCCCCTGGGCGGTGATGTCGGGGTAGACGCCCTCGACACGGGCCCGCTCGCCGGCGAGCACGGGCGCGAGTTTGCCGGCCGTGACGACGAGGACGTCGTGCCCGGCCTCGCCGAGGGCGCGCACGAGCGGCAGGCAGGCGCGCGCGTGGGAGGGCGAGCCGGTGATGCTGCACAGCACCCGCATGGCAACGGACCTTTCTCTTCGGTCTCTTGGGCTCTATACGGCGGTCAGGGCGGGCTCGACGGGGCTGGTTCCGGTGCCGTGCCAGGCGAGGCCCGCTGCGCTGAGGGCGGCCGGTTCGAGGTGGTTGCGGGTGTCGACGACGAGCGGGCGGTGCAGGTCGGCCGCGATCCGGGTCCAGTCAAGACCGCGGTAGTGCGGCCACTCGGTGCACAGGACCAGTCCCAGGGCGCCCTTGGCGGCCTGGTAGGGGTCGTCGACGACGGTGATGTCGGCGGGGAGTTCGGTGTGCCGGGTGGCCGGGACGGCCGGGTCGTGGGCGGTGAGTTCGGCGCCTCGGCGTGCGAGTTCGGCCGCGAGGGCGAGGGCCGGTGAGTCACGCAGGTCGTCGGTGCCGGCCTTGAAGGTGAGGCCGAGCAGCCCGATGCGTACGCCGGCGAGGGAGCCGTCGGCGTCGCCGCACAGGCGGGCGATCTTGTCGGCGATCCGGGTCCGCTGGTGGGCGTTGGTGTCGATGGCCGCCCGCACGAGCGGGAAGTCGACACCGGCCGCGTCGGCCGTGCCGAGCAGGGCGCGGGTGTCCTTGGGCAGGCAGGAGCCGCCCCAGCCGGGTCCGGGGCGCAGGAACGCGCCGCCGATGCGATGGTCCTGGCCGAGGGCGGTGGTGACCCGGCCGATGTCGGCGCCGACCTGTTCGCACAGCTCGGCGAGGGTGTTGACGTAGGACAGCTTGACGGCGAGGAAGCAGTTCGCGGCGTACTTGACGACCTCGGCGCTGGCCGCGTCGGCGATGACGACGGGCGCGTCGACCCCGGCGTACAGCTCGGCGACCTGGGCGGCGGCCCAGGGGCTGGCGGAGCCGATCACGACCCGGTCGGGCTGGAGGAAGTCGGCGACGGAGGTGCCCTCGCGCAGGAACTCCGGGTTGCTGACGACGCCGACGTCGGGGCGGCCGAGCGCTGCGGTGACGCGGGCGGCGGTGCCGACCGGCACGGTCGACTTGGTGACCAGGACGCTGTCGGGTTCCAGCAGGGTGCGGATCTCCTCGACGACCGCGTCCACGGCCGCGAGGTCGGCGCGTCCGTCGGGCCCGGTGGGCGTGCCGACGCAGATGAACACGGTGCGGGCGCCGCGCACGGCGTCGGCGGCCCCGACGACGAAGCGCAGGCGGCCCGCGTCGAGCCCGGCGCGCACCAGCTCGGGCAGGCCCTCCTCCAGGATGCGCACTTCGCCGCGGTTCAGCTCCGCGACCTTGACCGGGTCCAGGTCGGCGCAGACCACCCGGTGGCCGAGCGACGCCAGACAGGCTCCGGCGGTGAGTCCGACATAGCCGGTGCCGATGACGGCGATGGTGTGGCGGTGCACGGCAGCCACCTCGATTCTCGGTGATTCTCGGTAACTTCGCTGACTTCGCTGCGGTCAGAGGCCGATGAGCCGGGCGCTGATGGACGCGGCGGCACGGACGGCCAGGGCCACGCTGTACAGCGTCGGGTTGACGGCGGTGGCGGTCGGGATGACCCCGTTGCCGCCGACGTAGAGGTTGTCGAAGCCCCAGACACGGCTGTCGGTGTCGCACACCGAGGTGCCGTCGTCGAGGGGGCCCATGCGCACGGTGCCCTGGTAGTGCTTGGAGCTGCCGGCGGGGAACAGTTCGGGTCGCTCCAGGAACTCGCCGCCGAGGGCCTCGGCGACGGCCTCCTGGTCCGCGCGGGCCTGTTCGGCGCCCGCGAGGTCGCGTGCGGTGAGGTCGTAGTGGACGGTCATGTCGGGCATGCCGTAGGCGTCGGCTTCGCTGGTGGAGAACTCGATGCGGTCCTCGGCGCGGATCTCCTTGGCGCCGTACCAGACCATGCCGACGAACAGCGCGGGGTCGACGCCTTCCAGCGGTGAGGTGTCGATCGTCATGACCTGGCCGTGGTTGCGGCGGCCGGGGTCGGCGAACGGCACCCAGAAGCGGCCGGTCTCCAGGTCGCGGATGTCGCCGCCGAACTCCACGGTGCCGCGGGCCTCGATCCCGGCGACGGGGCCGTCCTTGACGTGGACGGAACTGACGGTCTTGGGCTGGTCGTTGAGGTAGCGGCCGAGGGCGTCGGGGCGGATTCCGGAGGCCCACAGCAGCTGCGGGGTGCGCAGCGCGTCGGCGCAGACGGCGACCGCGGAGGCGCGGACGGCGAACTCGGTGCCGGTCGGGAGGTGTTCGAGGAGGGCGCCGGTGACCTTGCGGCCGGTGAACAGCAGTCGCCGGCACATCGTCTCGTCGGCGATGCGGAAGCGTCCGTCGCCCGCGGTGGCGCCGGCGCCGGCGAGCGGGCCGAGGACGGTGTCCGGTCCGGCCCACAGCGGGCGCCGGCCCGGGCGGGGGGTGCAGGCGAGCGGCATGGTGCCGATGCCGCGGCCGACCGGGTAGTCGCCGTCGAAGAGCTGGCCCAGCGTCTTGAGCACGAGGTCGCCGGCCTCGGTGGCCGGGTAGGCGTCGCGGGTGACGCTCAGCAGGTGCTCGGCGACGGACAGGGCGGCGTCGAGGTCGTCGCCGGGCAGGAACGGCGGCCGTTCGGAGTCCAGCGGGCGGGGGGCGGTGCAGGCCCAGTGCACGCCCATCCCGCCGATGTTGCTGGACATGACCGCGGCCGGCATGCCGAACTGCTCGGGCTCCTCGTCGCGTCGGGCCCGCAGCAGATGGGTGCCGCGGTCCGCGTACTTCTTCACCAGGGCGCCGTCCTCGCCGGGCGCGGTCCCGGGATCCCGCCCCTGGGAACGGGCCTGGGCCGCGGCCCGTTCCGGTGCGGGCAGGTTGCCGAGGTGGAGCCCGGCCTGCCCGGTGAGGCGAGGCCCGAGGTCGGCCATCAGGATCCGTGCGTGCGGTACGGCGTCGTACACACGGCGGGCGATGGCCGACCCCACCGGGCCGCTTCCGACGACGAGCAGGTCGACCGTCGGCGGAAGTTCGGGACAGCTCATGGTGGCGCGACTCTCCTTCTGTTCGGTGCGGTGGGGGGTGGCGGCGCGGGCGCGGCAGGTCACACGGCCGCGCGGCTCGCGGTGTAGTAGTCGCGGACCTGCTGGGCGAAGGCCGGGTTCATCTGGGCCTTGGCGAGGATCTCGGCCGGCGGGGTGTACTCGTCGTCGATGGCGTCGGCGAACTTGGTGAATCCGGCGCGCAGTTGAGCTTCGATGACGGCGGGCCAGGCGTTGGGGATCTTCCACTCGTCCTCGTAGCCGGTGGCGAGCAGATGGGTGACGGCGGTCTCGACGACGTCGGTGCGGCTGTGCGCCTGGGTCGGCTTGCGGACGGGCTGGAACACGGACAGGTCGTGGCGGGTGTCGTCGCCGAGGATTCGGCGGGCCATCTCGTCGGCGAGCAGCGGCGACAGGTGCAGTCCGTCGCGGTAGGTGCCGGTCATCATCCACAGGCCGTCGAGGCCGGCGCTGCCGACGAGCGGGAAGCCGTCGAAGGCGACGGGGCGGTTGCCGACCTGGATCTTCTCGATGCCGGCGGTGTCGAGGTCGCGGCGCAGCTGGCGCAGGGCGCAGCCGAGCAGGAAGGTGGCGTCGCGGATGGACGGCACGTCGGCGGGCTCGGGCTCGATGGCGTTGGTGGCGCCGAGGTAGACGTGGCCCTGGCCGCGCGGCACGAGGTGCAGACCGCAGGCGAAGGCGCGGTTGGGGGTGCGCAGCACGGTGGTGGGGCCGGGCACGTCGGGGTTGACGCGGGCGACGACGGAGACGCCGACGCCCGCGCACAGCCGCGGGATGGTGCCGTTCAGGGCGGGCACGGTGTCGAGGAGGGTCTGCGAGGCGGCGCCGGCGGCGAGCACGACCTGGCCGGCGGTGAGGGTGTCGCCGCTGGTGAGCCTGACGCCGGTGATGCGCTCGCCCTCGGTGACCAGGCTCTCGCCGAAGCCGTCGAGGAGGGCGCCGCCGGCCTTCAGCAGGGCGGTCTGCAGCCGGGCCAGCAGCCGGCCGGAGTCGACGGCGTGCTCGCCGGGGATGAACATGCCCATCAGGGGCCGGGCCAGCGGGTCGGGGTCGAGCCAGCCGAGTTCGGCCGGGTCGATGTCCTCGTAGGGCTCCTTGTACTCGTCGAGGGTCGCCCGGATGGCGGCGTAGTTGGCGGAGTCGATGCCGGGCACGCCCACCGAGTTCAGCAGCATCACGGTGCCGTCGGCGCAGCGCAGGTCGTCGTGCTCGCCGGTCTCCTCGGACAGCTGGTCCAGCCAGTCGTCCCAAAGGCGGGTCGCCTGGACGCCGAGGTCGAGCTTGGCGCGGCCCTGCTCGCTGGCGACGAGGGTGGAGGTGACCTCGCCGAAGGTGCCGAGCATGGCGCCGGCGGCGGTGGAGGCGGCCCAGGGCCGGTCGGTGCGGCCGAGGACGGCCACCTTGGTTCCTCGGCGCGCGAGGGTCAGGCCCAGGGACAGGCCGAGCACACCGTTGCCGACGACGAGGACCTCGAAGGTCCGGCCGGCCGGGTTGTCGCTGGTCATCGCTTTCGTTCCCATCCTGTGAACCGCCGCGCCGGGCGCGGGGTGTGCGGGGTCGGTGTCGGAGTCGTCGGGTCCGGGCGCGTCAGGCGGCCGGGAGGGTGCCGGTGCGGGGAAGTTCCGTCAGGACCTTGGCCACCGCGGTCGCGACGTCGTCGACGTCCTGGCGGGTGCCGAGCAGGGCCTGATGGCCGATCAGCACTCCGTCGCTGCCGACGCGTTCGGCGTTGGGGCAGTACTCGGCGAGTTCCTCGGGCCGGATGTCGCGGGTGGCGCCGGTCCAGAAGGCGTCGGTGCGGTGCAGGGGCTGATGGCTGCCGAAGGCGGGGATGCCCTCCATCAGCAGCGCGAGGGCGACGGTGTCGCGGTCGAGCCCGCCGAGTTCGTCCTGGTCGAGGACGAACGTGGTCATGTAGTGCGGCGTGCCGGTGCAGCGCGGGTCGCGGCCCTGGAGCTGGATGCCGGGGATCTCGCCGAGCGCGGCGGCCAGTTCGGTGTAGCGGGCGGCGCGGCGGGCGTTCTGCTCGGCGAACCGGGCCAGTTGGGTGCGCAGCAGGGCGGCGGTGAGTTCGGAGACGCGGAAGTTGGACGCGGCGGTGGCGAGCCGGAGTTCGCGGGTGCGGCCGCAGTTGTGCCGTATCCAGGCGTCCTCGTAGGTGTCCGCGTCGGGCAGCAGCAGGGCGCCGCCCTCACCGGCGGTGATCACCTTGGTGCTCTGGAAGGAGAAGGTGGCGATCGAGCCGAGCGCGCCGAGTCCCTTGCCGCGCCAGGTCGCGCCGTGCGCCTGGGCCGCGTCCTGGATGACGGTGACGCCGCGGGCCTCGGCCCAGGCGGTGATGGCGTCCATGTCGGCGACGTGGCCGCCGATGTGGACGGGGATCACCGCGCGGGTGCGGTCGGTGACGGCGTCCTCAAGGGCCTCCGGGTCGAGGCAGAAGGTGTCGGGGGTGATGTCGACGGGCACCGGGACGCCGCCGCGCCGCTGGACGGCGGTGGAGGTGGCGACGAAGGTGTAGGCGGGGACGATCACCTCGTCGCCGGGCTCGATCCCGGTGAGTTCCAGGGCGAGTTCGAGGGCGTGCGAGCCGTTGGTGACGGCGAGCGCGGCGGGCGCCTGGCCGAACTCGGCGAACTCGCGCTCGAAGGCGTGGACCTCCTTGCCGCCGTGCCGCCCCCATTCGCCCTGCTGGAGGGCGCGGGCGAGGGCGAGGTTCTCGGTCTCGTCGTACTCGGGCCAGCGCGGAAAGGGTTGTGTCCGCACCTTGGGTCCGCCGTTCAGGGCGAGCATGGCCTCTCCTTCCGGGGGTGGTCGCCGCGTGGCGCTCGGGGGCGGCCGGGGCAGGTACCGCGGGTCAGCCGGGGTAGGTGCCGAAAGCGGTACGGGTGCCGTACGGGTCGAGCTGCATGGTGAGCCCGCACTCGTCCTCCCAGCGCTTGGTGATCTCCACGCCCTCGGAGCGGTTGACGTCGTCGAGCATCACGGTGGCGCCGGGCGCGAGGTGCTCCTTCAGGGCGGGTACGGCCGGGTAGCGGGCCATCTTTCGGCCCTGCTCCCAGCCGGGCGGGCCGTCGACGAGCAGCAGGTCGATCTTGCCGTGCTTGTCGGTGAAGGCGCCGACTTCGTCGGCGACGGTCCCGGGCTCGTACCACTCGACGCGCTTGACGGCGGCCGGGTGCTCGGCGAGCGGGGCGTGCACGACACGGGCGACCTCGCTCAGGCCCTCCTGCGCGAGCTGGTCGTTCACCCACCGGGCCCACTTCTCGTCGTGCTCCAGGGAGAGCACGTTGCCGTGGCCGCGCTGGGCGAGGTAGCGGGCGAAGACGATCGTGGAGGTGCCGCTGCCGCATTCGACGAGGACCTTGCGGTCGCCGAGGGCGATGTCGTCGAGCAGCTTGATCAGGGCGCCGGGTCGCAGCGACCACGCGGAGAACGGCAGGTAGGGGCCGTTCAGCAGCGGGGAGAGCCGGATCCACGAGGCCAGGTCGTAGAACGCCCGGAGGAACTGCGTGTCCATCTTCCTGCTCCTGTCTGGATCTCGGTCAGTGCCCGGCGAGGGCGACGAGGTGGTCGACGGCGGCGGTGACCTGCGGCAGGGCGAGCATGTGTCGCTGCGCGGTGCGGGCCGCACGGGTGTAACCGGGCTCGCCGAGCAGCCGGTTGACGGTGTCGGCGACGTCGTCGGCCGCGGCGCTGGGCACGCGCAGCCCGAGTCCGAGTTCCGCCACGCGGCTGGCGTTGTGCGCCTGGTCGCTGAGTTCGGGCAGGACGGCCATGGGGACGCCGGCCCGGACGGCCTCGCGGACGCTGTTGTAGCCGCCGTGGGTGAGCAGGAGTTGCGCGGTCTCCAGCAGCAGCGGCTGCGGGATGCTGTCGAAGAGGTGCACGTTGTCGCCCACGGCGGCCGGGTCGACGGGCATGCCGCGGGTGGCGACGACGGCGGTGCAGTCCACCTGGGACAGGCCCTTGACGATGGTGGTGAGCGGGTTGGCGTCGCCGGGCATGAGGGCGCCCACGACCAGCGCCGGGTCGGCCTCGATGTCCAGGCCCTCGAAGAGGTGTCCGGCGACCACGCCGTCGAAGAACAGGTCGAGGATGCGCGGGAAGACGGCGTGGTGCATCAGCGAGGCGAACACATTGGTGCTGGAGACCACCACGAGCGGCTTGTCGCCGGGGATGTCGCGCAGCCACTCGGGTCCGGTCTCGGTGCGCACGATGGCGGACGGCTGCTGGTAGGCGAAGGTGCCGCCGATCTCGTGGGCGGTGAAGGCGTACTCGGGCGGCATGCAGTCGAAGCGGCCGTGCGCGTGGACCGCGTCGGCCGAGTCGCCCTCGGGCAGGCCCAGTTCGGCGCGGCGCAGGTTCAGCTCGGCCAGGGCCAGCTTCGCGTCGAGGTACTGGCCGCCGCCGGAGGGTGCGGTGACATGTGGGACGCCGAGGGTCTCGGCGACGAGGTAGCCGGCGAACTCGACGCCGCTGCGCAGGATCACGTCGGGCTTGAACTCCTGTGCCACGTCGAGGAGTTGACGGTAGGCGTCGGTGATGTGGGGGCCGCAGGCGGTGGCGAGGAGGGTCTGCGGTGAGAACGGGTCCGAGGGGGCGAAGTCGATGCGCTTCTGCTGCAGCAGGCTGAGCACGATCTCGGCCATGTCGGTGAACAGCGGCAGGACGCGGATGTTCTCACCCTCGAAGACACCGGCCATCTCCGGCGGCGACACCACGGTGACCTCGTGGCCGGCCTCCGCCGCGGCGCGGGCCAGCGGTAGCAGGGCGCGTGCGTTGGAGGGCGACAGCGCGAGACTGCAGAGAATGCGCACAACCATTCCTTTCCCTTACGGAAGCGGCGTTCGGCCACGACATGATGTGCCTTCGCGCTCGGTGTTTTCCCGAGTCTTCAGTGCGCTTTCCGCGCCGCTCGGATTCGAAGTTATGCGATGGGCACGCCGGCCCCCAGTTGGGTATTTCCATCGGCAGGTAATCGGAGATCACGAATTGCCGCGTACGACGGTCAGGCGGTCAACTGGGCGGCCGTGTTCTCGGTCCAGGCCTCGGCGCGGCGCCTGCGGTCCTCGCGCACCGTGCGGGGCACCAGCGCGTCGACGGCCTCGCGGGTGGCGGGGTGCCGGAAGGCGTAGCGCAGGGCGCCGGTGGCGGAGGGGTGCCGGGAGCGGCGCAGGAAGTCCCGGCGTTCCAGGTGGTCCAGCCAGTGCGCGGCCTCGGCACGGTCCACGCCGCCGACCGCCGCGACACCGTCGGCGCAGCACACGCCGCCGAGGGCGGAGGCGCTGACGAGGACGGCCTTGGCGAGCGGCGGCAGTGTGTCGAGGTGGGCGGCGACGACCTGCCGCACATGGCGCGGCATGGGCGGCGGGCCCGCCGGGCGGCCGGGGCCGGCCAGCTCGCGTGCGTACTCCACGGCGTACAGGGGGTTGCCGCCGACCCGGGAGAGGACGTCGCGCCGTACGTCGGCGGTCAACTCGCCGCCCCTGTCGGTGAGGAGGGAGTCGAGCAGCGCGGCCGAGGCGGGCTCGTCGAGCGGGTCGAGGGTGAGGGCGAGGGCGTCACGCCGGCCGCCGCCCCAGGTGGGCCTGCGGTCGAGGAGTTCGGGGCGTGCGGTGACGGCAAGGAGCAGCGGTACGGGCCCGGCGGCGTCGGCGAGGTCGGTGACCAGGTCCAGGACGGGGTCGGGCGCGGTGTGCAGGTCCTCCAGGACGAGCAGCAGCGGCCGTTCCGCGGCGAGGCCGGTGAGCAGGAGCCGCCAGGCGGTGGCGAGGCCGGGCCAGTCGGCGGGGGCGGGCGGTTCGGGGCGCAGCAGGGGGTGGAGCCGGTCGAGCAGCCAGGCGCCACGGTCGCCGGTGCCGAAGAGGGCGTGGACGGTGCGGGCGAGGGCGTCGGGGGCGGAGTCGTCCGCGCCGGGGGCTGCGGTGGCCGTGGCGAGGGTCCGTTCCAGCAGGGCGAGCGGCCGGTCGCGGTCGCACCAGGAGCTGTGCCCGCCGGCGATCCGGTACCCGTGCGGTGAGCGGCGGGCGAGCCGGGCCAGTTCGGCCATGAGGCGGGACTTTCCGGCGCCGGGTTCGCCGAGCACGGTGAGCAGGCAGGGGCGCTGCCGGCGGGCCACGTCACCGAGCGCCCCCCGCAGTTGTTCCACCTCTCGTTCCCGGCCCACCAGGGCGGGCGGCGGGTCCGCGCAGGCCGTGCGGGGGCCGAGTGGTTCGGAGGCCCCGTCGGGCCCGGCGGGGCCGTAGGCGAGGGAGCGTTCGGTGCCGGCGCGGGTCGCGGCGCACACCCGGATGCCGCCGGGCGGCACCGTCTGGAGCAGGTCGGCGCAGCTCTTCGGTACGGCGCCGTTCACGATCGGCACGGCGCCGGTGCCGTCGGCGGCGCAGGTGACGACGACGTCGCCGGTGGCGACGGCCACCCGGGGCGCGGAGCCGCCGTGCACGGGCACGGGGCCGCCGGCGCCGTACTGGCGCAGTCTGCGCAGGATCGCCCGGCCGGCCCGCACCGCGCGTTCGGCGTCGTCCTCGCGGGTGCGGACGACGCCGAACAGGGCGAAGGTGACCGGTCCGAGCACGCCGGACACCTTTCCGCCGTGCCGGGCGACCTCGTCGCGGATGGCGGCGGCCAGTTCGCCGGACAGCCGGGCGGCGTCCTCCGGGTCGCCGCCGAGTCCCTTTCCGAGGGTGGTCCGCACCAGCAGCATGGACAGCTGCTTGTGCTGCTCGGTGAGGACGCCGGCGGGCACGGCGGGATACGGGAAGGGGGCGGCCGGCGCGGGGAGCGCGGGCAGGGCCGCGGGACGGGGGTCGAAGCCGAGGAGGGGCGCCGGGGCGGCGGGGGCCGGGCGGGGCGCGATCGGCGTGCCGGTCGGCCGGGGGCGGCGGGGTTCGCCGTCGAGGGCCATGATGGCGAGCGCGTCGGGCTGGCCGAGGACCGGGTCGTGGTCGAGGACGGCGCGTTCCACGGCGCGCAGCACCCGGCCGGGTTCGAGGCCGAGCCGGGAGGCCAGGGCGGTCCTGGTCCGCCGGTAGGCGTCCAGGGCCTCGGCCTGCCGGCCGCGGCGGTAGAGGGCGAGCATCAGCTGGGCGCACAGCCGCTCGCGCGCCGGTTCCCGCTGGGCGTGGGTCTCCAGTTCCTCGAGTACGTCCTGGTGGCGTCCGCAGGCGAGTTCGGCCTCGTACAGGTCCTCGCGGGTGGCCGAGCGGGCCTGGGCGAGGGTGCGCAGTTCGGGCCAGTCGGTGCCGGACTCGGCGAGGTCGGCGAGGACGGGGCCGCGCCACAGGTCGAGGGCTGCGCGCAGAGTGCGGGCGGCGGAGGACCAGGCGCCGGCGGCGAGGTCGGTGCGGCCGCGGTCGGCGAGGGCGCGATAGGCGGTCAGGTCGAGGTCGTCGCCGTCGACGCGCAGCAGATAGCCGGGCGCGTGGGTGAGGAGGACGGGGCCGCCCCGGGTGCCCTCGGCGGTGAGGAGCCCGCGCAGGGCGGACACCGCGTTCTGGAGCATCTTCCGTGCGGTGGGCGGCGGTTCGCCCGCCCAGAGGGCCTGCATCAGGGCGCTGGTCGCGACGACCTCGTTGGCGTGCAGCAGCAGATGGCCGAGGGTGGCCCGCTGTTTGATGCCGCTCAGCACGACCGGGCCGGTGTCGCCGAGGACCGTCAGCGGGCCCAGCACCTGGAATTTCATGCCGGTGTCGCTCCCGTTCGCTCCGACCGGAACAGACGGAAGACCGGAGAGGGACGAAAGAGACGAGGAAAGGGACGACTCCCCGTACCGGTATTCCAGTGTGCGCCGGGCCGATTTCCGGTGACATTCTCCGAGGTGTTTCGAGTGAACCCGTACGGCCGTTCTCCGGATCTCGCACCAGGCCCGGAGAACGGCCGTCGGACATTCACCCTCTGAATCCGGAAAGGATGCTATCGGCGTCCCGGCGCGGCGGTCACTGGGGAAAACACTGGTCCTGGACCGGCGTCAGGAGGCCCGCCAGCGCAGGGCGCGGTCGGCGATCCACAGCGACGCCACCGAGGCGACGGCCAGGACGGCCACGTCGAGGGCGAAGATGCCGTCGATGTCCCCGGTGACGCTGTGCCGGATCGCGTCGGCGCCGTAGCTGGTCGGCATGGCGTAGCTGATGACGCGCAGCGCGAGCGGCAGGGACTCCATCGGGATGAGCAGCGGGGCACCCAGCAGCAGCAGGAAGTTGAGCATGTAGGTGACGATGGAGATGAGCTCGATCTTGTCGATGAGGCTGCCGATGACGAGCCCGAGCGCGGCGAGCGGTAGTGCGGTCAGCGGATACACGAACAGCAGCGTCGGCGACAGCGTGAGCTCGATGTCGTAGAGCGCCTCCACAGCGAGCAGGGAGGTGACAAGGCCGGGCGCGATGAGCAGCAGGCGGGCGGCGACGAACGCCGTCACGAACGCCACTTTGCTGATGGGCAGCGAGGCGTAGTACATCATCGAGCCCTCGGCCTTGATGGCGCCGATGCGCTGGGCGATGGCCGTGGTGCCGAGCGCGGCGATGGAGAACACGCCGGAGCCGCTGGCGATGTACAGCAGGCTGGACTGGTCGGTGAGCCCGCTGCCGATGCGGGAGAAGCCGAACACCATCGTCAGCGGCATGAAGATGCCGAAGACCATGTGGACGTGCCAGGAGGTGCGCACGATCAGCATGTGCTCGAACCACAGGTACTTGAAGGAGGTGCCGAAGTTGGCGAGCCGTGACCCGAGGGTGCGCCGGGGGACGCGGGCGCGGGCCGGGGCACTCGGTGCCGGCCGGGGAGTGCGGGCGGCGGGCAGCGGTGCGCGCCCGGGGGTGGCGGGGGCGGGCGGGGTGCTCGCAGCCGCGGTGGCGTCGGGGGTCGCTTCGGGCTCGGCGCCGGGGGCACCGACGGTGGCGAGTTCCTTGACGGCGGGCGGTGTCTCCGGGGAGTCGGTGTCCTCGGGTGCCGTCTCAGACTCCGCGGGCTTCTCAGGTGCGTCGACGGGCTCGGGCTTGAGGCTGAGGTAGACGTCCTCCAGCGTGGGCCGGGCGAAGCGGAAGTCGTCGACGCGGGTCACGCCGACATCGGTGACCAGGACCTCCAGCAGGGGCTGGATCCGGTCGGGCGGTGCCGTGACGAGATAGCTGCCGCTGCGGTCGCCGGGCGTGACGACACCGATCCGGCCGAGCCGGGCGGCCTCCGCCTCGGTGAGGCTGCCGCCGTCACGGACGAACAGTTCCAGCCGCGCCTGGGCGCCGGTCTGCTCCTTGAGTTCGCCGGGGGTGCCCATGGCGGTGATCCGGCCGCCGTGCATGACGGCCACCCGGTGGACGGCCTTCTCCGCCTCCAGCACATTGTGGGTGACGAGGACGATCGTCGTGCCGTCCTCGGCGGCCCGGCGCTGCACGATGTCCCAGATCAACCGCCGGTTGTGCGGGTCGAGTTCGTTGGTGGGCTCGTCCAGCACGATGAGTTCGGGCCGGCCCATCAGGGTCATCCCGAAGTTCACCAGCCGCATCAGGCCGCCGCTGAGCCGTTCCACCTGCCGGTCCGCGTACGGTCCGAGGCCCAGCTCGTCGATCAGTTCGTCGGTCTGACGCCGGGCGTCCGCCTCGCTCTGACCGCGCAGCCGCCCCGTGTAGTGCAGGGCCCGGCGCGCCTCGATCAGCCGCATCGACAGGCCGCGCTGCGGCAGGAAGCCGACGGTGGACTTCACCAGCTCGGGGTGGCGGACCACGTCGATGCCGTTGACGGTGATGGATCCGAACGTGGGGCGCACCAGGCCCAGCATCTGCAGGACGAGCGTCGTCTTGCCCGCGCCGTTGGCGCCGAACAGGCCGAAGACCTGCCCGCGCGGCACATTGAACGTCAACCCGTCGTTGGCTCTGATGAGTTCACCGCCCCGGCCGCGATAGGCGCGTACCAGATCACGCACCTCGATGGCCGGACCGCCGTCCGTCTTGACCATGCCCACGTCTCATCGCCTCTTCGGCTCAGGGACCCGGCCGTGCCGCTGGTCCGTCGTTCGTGTACCGGTTTCGCCCACGCTAGGCGGGGCGCGGCAGGGGACATCAGTGGAAGCTCTCCACCCCTCGGTCACCCGCCGCCGAGTTCGTCGTCGAGGAAGGCGAACATCTCGTCGTCCGACAGGTTGTCCACGTCGAACTCCGCCGCCTTCTCCGGGTCGTTCGGGGCCGGTTCCGGCGCCGTGGCCACCGAGGCGACGAGGGCGGACCAGCGCGTGCGCAGGACGTCGAGCCGCCCCGCGATCTGCCGGTGCGCCGCGCCGTCGGCAGCCGGTTCTGGCAGCGCCGCGATCATCTGCTCGACGCGTTCCAGTGCGGCCAGCAGGCCGGCGGCCCCGGTCCGTTCGGCCTCGGGCGCGAGCAGGGCGTACAGATGGCGGGCGACCGCCTCCGGAGTCGGATGGTCCAGCGCCAGGGTGGCGGGCAGCCGCAGACCCGTCGCGGTGCTCAGGGCGTTGCGCAGTTCCACCGACATCAACGAGTCGAATCCGAGGTCGCGGAACGCCCGTACCGGTTCGACGTCCGTCGTGCCGCCGGGCCGATGGCCCAGGACGCGGGCGGCCTGGTCGCGCACCAGCTCCAGTACGGCCGTACGCCCCTCGGACTCGTCCAGCGTCGCAAGCCGCGCCACGAGCCCCGGATCGGTGGACCGGGCCGCGGACCGCCGTACCGGGACCAGTCCTTGCAGTAGTTCGGGCACGTCGTCGCGGGCGCGCAGCGCGGCCACGTCGATCCGCACCGGCAGCAGCACGGCCTCGGCGGTCGAGACACCCCGGTCGAACAGGGCCAGGCCCTCGTCGGCGCGCAGCGGCGGGAAGCCGGCCGCCCGCATCCGTTCGACGTCGAGTGCGCTCAGCCCGCCGGCCATTCCGTCCGGCTGCCGCCACGGCCCCCAGGCGAGGGAGCGGCCCGGCAGACCGAGGCGGTGACGATGCCGTACGAGCGCGTCGAGGAAGGCGTTCGCGGCGGCGTACGCGCCCTGCCCGGCGTTGCCGAAGGTGCCGGCGGCGGAGGAGAAGACGGTGAACGAGCGGACGTCCGGCAGCAGTTCGTGCAGATGCCAAGCGGCGTCGGCCTTGGGCCGCAGGACGGCGGCGACCCGCTCGGGCGTGAGATATGCGAGGGTGCCGTCGTCGAGGACACCCGCCGCGTGCACCACATGCCCGATCCGCCGTCCGGCGAGGACACCCCCGAGGGCGTCCCGGTCCCCGACGTCGCAGGCCACCGCCTCGACGCGGGCGCCCTGCCCGGTCAGTTCGGCGACGAGTTCCACGGCACCGGGCGCGTCGGCGCCACGCCGGGACAGCAGGAGCAGGTCGCGTACGCCGTGCTCGGCGACCAGATGCCGGGCGAGAAGGGCACCGAGGCCTCCGGTGCCGCCGGTGATGAGCACGGACGTGTCGTCGGCGAGGGACACGGTGTCGTGGGGAGCGTCGACACTCACGCGCTCCAGCCGGGGCACCAGGATCTCGCCGTCCGACAGGGCCGCTTCAGGCTCGGTGACGCACAACGCGCGTGCCAGGTGCGCCGGTTCACCGGGCACGTCGAGCAGCACGATACGACCGGGGTCCTCGCTCTGTGCCGAGCGCAGCAGCCCCCAGGCAGCGGCGGCACCCGGCTCCGCACCGGTCGTGGCCCCGTGGCCCAGGACGACGAGCCGCGCCCCGGCGAACCGTTCGTCGGCCGACCAGGTCCGGGCCAGGGAGAGCGCCGCACGGGCGTGAGCGTGAGCGGAGGCCGCCGGATCGGCTCCGGTCCCCCGCAGCGGAGCCAGCACCAGCCGGTGATGCGCGGCTACGGCGGCGAGATCGTCGTACACCACCGCCTTGACGTCGGCCGCGGCCAGTTCCCCGGCGACATCCTCGGGCAGCTCTCCGAGTACGGCGATCTCGGCGGGCACGTCGGCGGGGAGCTCGCCGGCCGGCGTCCACACGGTCCGCAGCAGCGCGTCCGGCGCGGCTGCGGACCCGGCACCGGCGATGCGCTCGCCGTCGACGGGCCGTACGGTCAACCCGCCGACCGTGAGGACGGCCACGCCCTCGCTGTCGGCGACCTCGATGCGCACGGTCCGCTCCCCCGTCCGCGCCAGCCGGGCACGCACCGCGCGGGCGCCTGCGGCGAACAGAGCCACGTCCTCCCACGCGAACGGCAGCGCCGTACCCTCGTCGCCGCCCGCGCCCGTGAAGCCGGCCGCGTGCAGCACGGCGTCGAGGAGTGCCGGGTGGACGCCGTAGCCGTCGACGTCCGTCTCCGCCTCCAGGGACACCTCCGCGAACACCTCGTCGCCGCGCCGCCAGGCGTGCCGCAGCGCACGGAAGGAGGGACCGTAGTCGAAACCGGCATCCGCCAAAGCGTCGTAATGCGTGGCGAGTTCGATGGCCTCGGCGCCTTCCGGCGGCCACACGGCCGTGCGATCAGCCGCCCGCTCCTCGCCCGCGGAGGGAGTCAGCATGCCGTGGGCGTACGCGGTCCACGGGACGGATGCTCCGTCCCGCTCGGGCCGTCCGTGCACCGTGAAGGTACGCCGTCCACCGTCGTCGGCGCCGCCGACCCGTACCTGCAATCGGACGGGTCCGCCGTCGTCGGGCAGTACGAGCGGGGCGACCGTCGTCAGTTCCTCGATGTGCGCGGCGCCGAGCTCGTCGCCGGCCCGGATCACCAGCTCGACCAGGGCCGCACCGGGCACCAGGGTCCGGCCGAGCACCGAGTGGTCGGCGAGCCAGGGCTGCGCCTGCGCCGAGAGCAGGCCGGTGAACACCGCGCCGTCGCCGGCCGCGAGCACCATCGTCGCACCCAGCATGGGATGCCCGGCCGGCACGAGCCCGGCGGAACGCACATCCCCGCTGCCCGGTCCCGTACGAGGCTCCGGCCAGAAGCGCTGCCGTTGGAAGGGATAGGTGGGAACGTCCGTGATCCGGGCGCCGGTACCGGCGAAGTAGGACGCCCAGTCGACGGGGACACCGTGCACAAAGAGTTGGCTCAGCGCCACGGCCAACGCCTCCTCCTCGGAACGGTTCCTGCGCAGGGCCGCGACCGCGAGGGCCGTCTCAGGCACCGTCTGCTGAACCAGGGCGGCGAGGACGCTGTCCGGGCCGAGCTCCAGGAAGCGGGTGACGCCCTGGCCGGTGAGGGTGCGTACGCCGTCGGCGAAGCGGACGGTGTCGCGGACGTGCCGGACCCAGTAGTCCGCCGTGTCCGGGGCGAGGAGGTCTCCGGTGACGTTCGAGACGAGCGGGATACGCGGCTCGTGGAAGCGCAGGTTCGAGATCGCCGCTCGGAACTCGTCGAGCATCGGTTCCATCAGCGGTGAGTGGAAGGCGTGTGAGACGTGGAGCCGGGTGGTGCGCCGGCCGTCGGGCAGGGCGGCGGCGACCGCGAGAACGGCTTCCTCCGTGCCCGAGAGCACGATCGAGGAGGGTCCGTTGAT
>NZ_JBVKCZ010000044.1:0-79068 GCF_055634335.1 Streptomyces sp. NPDC111802
TCGAAACAAGTCCTGTTCAGAGAACCCTGAAAACCTGCAGTCCGTTCCTGCACAGCAGCCCCAGGCGTAGCAATTCAGCCTGACGCGGGTTCGGAGCCTCCATCAGTCGATTAGTCCAGGGTTTCAGCATCGTGCGAAATGTCGGGTGGCCCGGGGGAATCCCACCCCCGGCTCCCGCAGATCCGTGCGCCGAACCGCCGCACCCATCGGATGCGGCGCTCGCCGCGCCCCGAGCCTCCCTGGCTGAACTCCCGCCGAGTTCAGCCAGGGAGGCTCGGCAGCCTATGGCTATCAGTGGTTGTAGACGAGGTGGGCGATGCGTTCGGCGATCATGATCGTGGTGAGGTTGGTGACGCTGGAGGGCACGTACGGAATGATCGAGGTGTCCACGACACGCAGGGCGGCGATTCCGTGCACGGCTCCGCGGGAGTCGACGACGGCCTGAGGCGAATCGGCGGCACCCATGGGGGCGGTGGAGGTGGGGTGACCGTAGATGGAGAGGCTGGATTCGATCACCCGCGTCAGTTCCTCGGCGTCGTCGGGCAGTTCGCGCGGCATCAGAAGCCCGGCGAGCGACGGCGCGAGTGCCGGATCACGGGCCAGATCACGGGCGATTCGTACGCCTTCGAGCATGCGCCGGCGGTCGCGCTCGGTGCCGAGGTAGTTGTGGTCGATCAAGGGCTGGGCAAGCGGATCGCGGCCGGCGAGGCGCACCGTGCCCTGTGCCTCGGGGAGCACGAGAGCCGTGGACAGGGCGATGACGCCGCCGGCGGGCATGAACGGAGCCCCGTTGGGATGCACCGCGACGACGTTCAGGTCGAGTTCACCGTCCGCGGCCTCGCTGGAGGCGGTCCACAGCAGCGCGCCGAGGGCCGGAGCCATCTCCCCTCGCCCCGGGGCGAGTGCATAGACCGCGGGGCAGAAGGGGTGGTCTTGCAGGTGTTGTCCGACGGGTAGGTCGGCGAGGGACTCGATGCCGAGCGACGCCAGTTCGCCGGCGGGGCCGATGCCGGAGCGCAGCAGGATCGCCGCGCTTCCGTAGGTCCCGGCAGAGAGGATCACCTCGTCGGCATTGTGCACGGTCCCGTCGGCGGTGACCACTCCCGTCGCACTGCCACCGTCGAACAGGACCCGGTCGACGGTGACGGCACCGTGCACCGTGAGATTCGGGCGAGCGCGCACCTCAGCGGTGAGGTAGACCAGTGCGGTGTTCTGTCGGATCCCGTCGAGGACGTTGACCGCGAAGGCTCCGACGCCGTCCTGCTCGGCACCGTTGAAGTCGTTGATCCGCTTGTGGCCAAGGGCGACTGCGGCGTCGATGAAGCCACGATGCGCGGGGGTCAGCTCGGCGTCGGTCAGTTGGCGCACGGGCATCGGCCCGCTTCGCCCGTGAAACTCGTCCTCGCCGGTGGGGGTGTTTTCCAGGGCGCGGAAGTACGGCAGGACGTCGGCGAAGCTCCAGTCGTCAAGCCCGTTCTCGGCCCAGCGGGCGAAGTCGCGGGCGCGGGCGCGGAGGGCGGCGCCGGCGTTGACGGCGGAACTCCCGCCCATCACCTTGCCGCGCAGGGCGACCATTGAGGGGCTCAGTCGCCCGCCCCGTGAGGTGTATCCCCAGTCGTGATCGAGATCGGCGATGCGGTTGGCGTCGAGTAGAGCGTCGGGGAACTGGGTGGGGCCGTAGTCCGGCCCGGCCTCGAGCAGCACGACGCGCCGGGCGGGGTTCTCGCTCAGGCGCGCGGCGAGCACTGCACCGGCCGACCCGCCGCCGACGATCAGGACGTCGGCCGGTTCGACGGAGTGGGACAAGGTAGGACCCTTTCGATCTCGTTGGAGTTGGAGGGAGTGTCCCGGTGGCGAGCCGCCGCGGGCGACATCGGAACCGCGCTCACGGTGCGAACGTGAGCGTTGCCAGAACCACTTTCAGTTCCGGATGACACCCTTGTTGCGCATGAGGAAGTCGGCCAGGTAGCCATCGTGCGGTACCGAGGGATCCATCC
The DNA here is from genome assembly GCF_055634335.1 of Streptomyces sp. NPDC111802. Classification (NCBI taxonomy): domain Bacteria; kingdom Bacillati; phylum Actinomycetota; class Actinomycetes; order Kitasatosporales; family Streptomycetaceae; genus Streptomyces; species Streptomyces sp. NPDC111802. The sequence continues at coordinate 1,998 of NZ_JBVKCZ010000044.1, forward strand.
AGTGGGTGTGCTGGCTTCCCAGGTACAGGTTGCTGATGGTCGGCTCGCCGAGCAGGCGGTCGATGAGCTGGGTGTCGTGGGTCATCGCGTTGAGTACGAGCGTGTTCTTCAACGGCTCCGTGCCGGCCTCGGGTGTCCACGGCGCGATCCACACGCAAGGGAACGGCAGTTCCACGCCTGCCTGCGGAGCGGCTGGATCGTCGAGTTGGTGGACGGCCGGCATCAGCGCGGCGCTCCCGTCCCCGAGTTCGCCCACGACGCCGTCGCCGCCGAGCCAAGTCCGGGCGCCCGCCGCCTTCTTGAGCAGGTGCGTTTCGATCGCCTTGGCGACCGCGACCGGCTGTACGGGGAGTACGGCCTTGTCGTCCTCGGGCGGCAAGGGGGTCGCGGCGGACAACCGCGCCGCGACCGCCTCGGCGAGCGGAGTCGGGTCGCCCTGCACGAAGATGGCTGTCGTGTTCACGCATCCGGTCCCGCCGTGGCCGCTCACGGATGAGACGATCACGTCCAGGTGGTCGCGCCAGTCCACGTCGGCCGTGATGAGGATCTTCGACCGACCCGGCCCCTGCGGCAGCACCGTCGCGGCCTCGCCGTACTTGCGGGTCACCTCTTCGCCGCCGTACACCATCCCCAGGTCGGCGCCGTGCAGGATGGCGTCGGCACCGGCGTGGTCGGTGGGCAGGAGCACCACCTGGTCGTCGGCGAATCCCGCGCTCCGCAGTGCCGCCACGAGCCGGTGCGGGGTGAAGGGATCGCGGCTCGACGGGCGGACCGCGACGCGGTAGCCCAGCGCCAGTGCCTCCGGCCAGATGCTGTGGGTGCCGGGGTGGTTGCCCGCGGCGTGCACGGCGAACACGTCTCCGCGCCGTGTCCACACCGAACGCCCGGTCCGCGTCAGCGGATCGCGCCAGTTGTCGACCGCCCCCCGCGGGCGCGCGTACTGGACGCTCGCATGAGCCTTCGCCACCCGCTCGGCGACCGTCGTGGTCGCCGTGACGACGGAGGAGATCGGGACGCCACCGACCCTGCTGACAGCGTGTTGGTACTCCTCGACGGTCAGGCCGTCGATCGTCGCGGTCGCGAAGAGCTTGGCCGCACGGATCATCGCGTCGGCCCGTTCGTCGGCCGGCATGATGCCGCCCCGGCGCAGCGCCGCCATGGTGCGGTTGACGTACAACGGCGGCACGAGGCTCAGTTCCGCGAGCGCAGTGCCTGCCACATCGGTGACCGTCTGTATGTTCCTGGAGCGGTAGGCACCCGTTGCACCGAGCGCGGGCAGGTCGATCATTAGTAAACCCCCTCGATGACGTCCTCGTCCTCGAAGACCGCGACCGTGGAGATGTCGGCGACCGAGTCCCCGACCAAGCCGTTCACCTGAGGAATCCGAGTGGCGAGGTCACGTTCCAGGTTGCTGGGCAGCAGGAAGGACTTGCTGATGTGGTTGACCAGCACCCGGCCCCGCTCTCCGTAGGGCACCGGCTCAAGGCTCTTCGGGTCGACGACCGTGAAGGTCACGTAGGGGGAGAACGAGTCGAAGACACACGGATCGTCGACGGAGATCCCGGCGCGCTCGCCCGCGACCCCGATGATCATCGTGCTTCCGTACTCGCCGCACAGCGCGACCTCGGGGAACACCTCGGTCTTGAACAGGTGCCGGGAGTCGGCGTCCATCTGAGTGCCTCCCCACCTGATGCACTTCACCCGCTCGTTCACCAGGGCGACCAGCTTCTCGTCCCTGGCCAGCCGTTCCAGCAGCGGGGGCGTGATGGTGAGCAGGCCGATGTCCTGCGTCCGCAGGATGTCGGCGGCCTGGTCGATGAGGTGCTGGCCGTAGGCGTCGACCTGCCCGAACTGACGGTCGGCGATGAGCCGCTTCACCCAGCGCGGATCGAGGTCGATCGTGAAGCCGTGGCGGCCGTGCGTCACGGCGTGCTGCCGGAACAGGGTGCCCACGACGTGCGGCCCGGTCGGGATGACTCCCAGCCAGTTCCCTCCGCGCGGCACGCCGTGGCGGTCCAGGTTCGCGTTGCTCCAGCTCACCATGCGGTCAAGCCAGTCCCGCATCAGAACGACCCGCTTCGGAGCGCCGGTGGTGCCGCCGCTTTCGAAGAACCCGACCACGTCGGGCTGATTTCCGTATCCCCTGGGAATCAGGTCCTCGCCACGGACGTCACGAAGCTCCGCGGCCAGGTTCGGGAAGAGCCGGAGGTCCGCGTGCGTCTTGACATCGGCTCGCGGATCGAAGCCGAGAGTAGCGGCTCGGTCCAGCCAGAACTTGCAGCCGGTCTCGGGATTGAAGTGCCACTCCATGGCGGCGCGGACGAACTCGTCCGGATCGGGCTGGACGTCGAACGGAAGATCCAGGATCTGGTCTGCGGTAAGAGGCATTGTCTCTTCCTCATGGAAAGGGTCGGGTGTGTCCGGGCACGACGACGATGCCGCCGAAGCCGTGAAAGGCGGTGAGCGCCAGGAGGGTTTGTCGAAGGAGCGGGACTACGGTTGCAGTCGGCTCGTACGCCACTCGAGCGAGTCGCGGTCATAGCGCAGCCTGCGGTGCAGCCGGTCCGAGCTCGCGGACCAGAATTCGACGACGTCGGGCTGCAGCCGGTAGCCGACGAAGAACTCCGGCCGTGGCTGGGGCTCCCCGGTCAGTTCCAGGCTGCGTGCCCTGGCGCGCAGAGCCTCGACGTCCTCCAGCGGCTCGCTCTGCTCGGTGACCGTCGACATGGCGTGCAACGGAATCGGCCGGGCGGACCACAGGGCGTCCGACTCGGCGTCGGGCAGTGGCACGACCGGACCGGAGACGATGATCTGCTGACCGGTCTCTCGCCAGTACAGCAAACCCGACGCCCACCCCGTAGCAGCGAGTTCGCGTCCCTTCTGGCTGCAGCTGTGGCTGGTGAACACCAGACCGAGGTCGGTGACATCGGTGATGGCGACTATCCGGTTGGAGGCGCGGCCGCGGGAGTCCGCAGTGGCCAGCGCCAGCGCGCTGGGCTCGCGGACTCCGATTTCCCGTGCCTCGGAAAGCCAGCTACGCACCAGCTGGAGAGGCTCCGACGGCGGCTGGTCGTACTCGGGGAAGGGGAGGTCGACCTTCCCGCTGAGGGACTCGTATCCACTCGCGTCCATGAAAGGCCCCCCGCTAGACATTGATTGTTCCCTCGGCAACCATGACGGCGTGCCCGCCGACGTGGACCGAGCTGATTGACTCGCCGACCCCTTCGGCGGTCGCCCTCATGACCGACGGGCGTCCCATTTCCACTCCCTGGGTAATTTCGATCTCCTGCCCGTACTCGGCGAACCCGTGTCTGGCCAGGTGAATCGCGAGAGGCCCGGCAGCGGAACCGGTCGCCGCGTCCTCGACCACGCCGTAGGCGGGGGAGAACATCCGCGTCCGCCAACCCCCGTATGCCTTGGCGAAGCAGTTGGCGGCCATGTCGGGGAAGCGCGAGAGGGCGCGATGATCCGGGTGGAGAGCGGAAAGCGCCTCGACGTCGCTCAACCCCACGAACACGTGACGCGGCCCGTTGTGGTAGATCTCGACCGGGGCCGTCGATGACTCGACCCCGAGTGCGGCCAGGAGTTCCGTGGCGAGATCGTAGGGCTTCGAACTGGGAACCGGCTGCTCCATCTGGACCCACGCGGCGCCGTCGCGGGTGCCCAGCTCGAACGGGATAGCACCCATCGCGGTCTCCAGCAGCAGCCTGTCGCGTCCCCAGGTCCGACCGAGCGCGAAGGCTGTGCCGAGCATCGGGTGCCCGGCGAACGGCAGTTCGTTCACCGGGGTGAAGATCCTGATCCGTGCGTCGCCGTCTTGCTCGGCCGGCAGCACGAAGGTGACCTCGGAGAGGTTCATCTCCTTCGCGATGCGTTGCATCGTCTCACCGGTCAGATCCTCGCTGTCGAAGAAGACGGCGACCGGGTTGCCCAGCAGGGGCTCGCTGGCAAAAGCGTCTACGACCATGTATCGGTGCATTACCTGCGCTCCAGGGCTTGTGCCGGTACCGAGGGCCCGGCGGAGAAGGCGAGGCCGAGCGAGTCGATCCCCTCGGCCACCGCTGCGACGTCGAAGCCGGCGCGGTGGTCGGGTGCGTACCCGATCAGCTCGGCCGCCCGGTTGGGGGGCAGCTGCTGATCTGCCGGAACGTCCGAGTCCCACCACATGACCGCGCCCCAACGGCCGCGTTCACGGTCGGCGATCCACAGCTTCAGGCGCAGTCCCTTGACCTCGTGCCACGGCTCGACGGAGCCGTCACGAAGATCCTTCTCCAGGGATTCGATGGTCTGGTGGGACCTGGCCAGGTCCCACCAGACGACATCCACTCTCATCGGCCGAGCACCCCCTGTATCGCCTCTTTGATGATGCGCGGGCCGTCGACGGTGAGCACCGACTCGGCGTGGAACTGCATCGAGGCGAAGCCCGGCCCGCGTAGCGCGTTCACCTCGCCGGTCTCCGGGTCTCGGCTCACCTCGACCACGCCGATCCCTTCGGCGGTTCGCTCGCTCACCGCGCTGTGCGCGGCGAACGTGTTGTAGAAGCCCACTCGTTCGGGCACGCCGAACAGTTCGATCTCACGCTGTACGCCCTGGTTGGGTACCTCGCGGCGGTGCAGCTCGAAGCCGAGCCTCGTGCTGAGCACCTGATGGCTCAGGCACACGGCCAGCATCGGCCGGCGACTCGCCAGCGCGGTGTCGATCGACTGCCGCAGCTTGGCGATCTTGGGGTGGGAGGTCATCCGCGGATCTCCCGGACCGGGACCGAAGACCGTCAGGTCGTAGGCCGCGACGTCGTACGGCTCGTCGAAGCGGCGGACCTCCACGGACAACCCCAGTGACCGCAACTGCTGGTCGAGCATCGCGGTGAAGGTGTCCTCCGCGTCCACGACCAGTGCCGTCATGCCGTCCAGCGAGGCTCCGGCCGACGGGCGGTCATCCTTGTCCCGGAGCCAGAAGTCCGCGATCCCCTCGTTGCGGCGCTCCAGGGCGGCGCGGACCTCCGGGTCGGCCCCGTAGCCGGATGAACGGTCGGACTTGAGCGCGTTGAGCAGGGTCGCCAGCTTGACGTGGGTCTCGGCGGCCTCAGCCATCGGGTCGGAGTGGCGCACCAGTGTGGCCCCCACGGAAATGTTCATCCGGCCGCCGGGATCGATGTCGGCCGTCCGGATCAAGATCGCCGAGTCAAGTGTCTGCTGTCCGGCCGCGTCCCGTCCGATCAGCGCGGCGACCCCGCTGTAGTAGCCGCGTCCTTTCGGCTCGTAGCGCGAGATGACCTTGGCGGCGCTCTCCAGCGGGCTTCCGGTGACGGTCGGGGCGAACATCGTCTCGTGCAGGACCTCGCGCACATCGCGGCTGGTCCTGCCTTCGATCAGGTATTCGGTGTGCGCCAGCCGCGCCATTTCCTTCAGGTACGGCCCGTGGACGCGCCCCCCGTCATCGCACAGCCGGGCCATCATCTTCAGTTCCTCGTCGAGGACCATGTAGAGCTCGTCGGTCTCCTTGGTGTCGGCGAGGAACTCCATGACCCCCTGCAAGGTGGGGCCGCCGGACGGATACCGGTACGTGCCGCTGATCGGGTTCATGACGGCCGTGCCGCCGGTGAGCGAGACGTGGCGCTCCGGTGTCGCACCGACGAGAGTGTTGCGGCCGGTGTGGATGATGAAGGTCCAGTAGGCCTTCTCCTCGCGCTCCAACAGCCGCCGGAAGAACGACAGGGCGCTGGTCAGCGAGTAGTCGCCGATGTCCGCGACGAACGAGCGCTTCATCACGAAGTTGGCACCCTCGCCGGTGCCGATCTCCTCGGTGACGATCTGACGCACCATCTGCGCATAGGCGGCGTCGTCCATGTCGAAGTGACCGTCGGTCAATTCTGTCGGGACCTGCGGGAAGCCGGCGAGCGCTTCGGCGACCGGCACCGTGTCGCGAGCGGTGAGGCTCATCGCGAGCAGGGGCGTGGCGTCGTCCCACGCGGCGAAGCCGCGGTCGGCCAGCTGCCGGTAGGGGACGAGCACCAGCGTGTCGAGCGTGGGACCCGGCCCGGAGTCGTCGGCCAACGGGATGTCGTCCAGCGACTTGTACTCGGTCACCTGGCCGGTCAGGACGTCCAGCGTGCCGGGGGAGCCGCTTTCGGGACGGTGGATGATCGCGAAGGCGGGTAGTTCCAGCGCGAGAACCTGCTCAAGCAAAGCGCTCATGCGAGCACGTCCTCGGTTCGGACCACCATGGCGCAGCACCGTGCCGCGTATTCGAGGGTCATCTTGTGGCGGTCTTCGGAGAAGTCGCCGAGCGCGTCGGCGACCAGGAAGGGCTGGATGTCGTTGGAGAACGCCTCCAAAGCGGTCGACAGCACACCGATGTGCGCGTAGACGCCGCAAATGATCAACTGGTCACGCTGTAGCGCGCGCATGCGCTGCAGCAGCTCCGACCCGAAGAACGCGCTGTAGCGCCATTTCGTGCTCACCCAGTCGTCCGCGTCGGGTTCGATTCCGGGAACGACCGCGCGTTCGGTCTCGTCAGTGCGCATGCCGGGCCCCCAGAAGTCCTTCAGGAGCCCACGCTGCCGGTCCGTCATCCCGCCGGGCTGGGCGGTGTAGGCCACCGGCACCCCCAGCGCTCCGCAGCGCTTCTTGAGGTCGGCGATGTTACTCACCAATTCGCTGCGCATGCCGTCCTCAAAGGGCTTGAGGAAATAGCTCTGCATGTCGTGGATGAGGAGCACCGCCCGATCCGGGTCGACGGTCCAGCGCACGGTGTTTTCCGGCAGCGCATCCCTCGGCGGCAGTCTGTAAGGCGCGATCGGCGGTATTCCCGTCATCACAAGGCTCCCTCTCTAGGAATCTCAGTACTCGGACCACGCCGAGACCACCTTGATGGCCTGGGGGGTGTTGAGTCGCGGATCACACAGGCTGGTGACGGGGCCCGACCCCAGCTCGGCCGTGTCCAGCACGCACTCGGTCACGTCGTCGGGGGTCGCCTCGAGGTGAAGCCCCCCGGCCGGAACCCCCGCCAGGTCCAGGACCCGCCGGAAGCCGCGGACTTCCCGGGCGACGGTTTCCACGAGCCGGTACTTGGTGCCGTCAGCCGCGCAATCGGTGTTCCCGTGCATCGGGTCGCTGAGCCAGATCACCGGGTGCCCGGCCGACTGCACAGCCTCGACGAGCCGGGGCAGCCTGTCAGCGACGAGGTCGGCGCCCATGCGCACGATGAGTGAAAGCCGGCCCGGCTCCCGCTCCGGGTCCAACCGGTCGCACAGCTCGACGATCTCGCCGGCGGTCATTGACGGGCCGACCTTGCAGGCAACCGGGTTGGCCACCTGGGCGAGCAGTGCGACGTGCGGGCCGTCGATCTGCCGGGTCCGCTCGCCGATCCACGGCCAGTGGGTGGAGCTGAGCAGGTGCCGACCGCCGTCGAGCTCTCGGAGCATCGACATCTCATAGTCCAGGAGCAGCGCTTCATGGCTGGTCCAGACAACAGGCCCGTCAAGCCGAGGTGCTGACCCGACCCACCCGAGCCGCGTCGTGATCTCCCGCGCCGCCATGTAGCCCGTGAGCATGCGCAGTGGATCGGGGCGCCTGCTCTCGTGGGTGGGCTCCGGCCCGTTGATCATGTGCCCGAAGAAGGACGGCAGTTCGTCATCGCCGAGTTTTTCGACCTGGCTGGAGCGGGGCTTGCAGAACTGCCCCGCGATCCGCCCGACCCGCAGCGTCTGCTTGCCGGTGGCGGTCTCCAGGTTCTGGGCGAGCAGGTCGATGAGTCCGGTCTTGCCTTGAATGTGCCCAGCGGTGCACTCGGCTGGGTCCTCCGCACAGTCCCCGGCCTGGAGCACCTGCATCTCGCCGGTGGCGACGCGGGCCAGGCGGGAGCGGAGGTTCTCTACCTGCGCCGCGGTCACCAGCGGTGTGACGGATGACAGCATCGCTCGTACGAGCTCGACCTGTGAGGGATTGTCCCATTCGGGCTGATGGCGCGCCTGGGACCTCTCGATGTCGGCAAGGATGTTACCCATAACGACCTTCTCCATTGATTGATAAGAAGACGCCCGGCGAAAGGCGTTCAGGTCGGTATGTCGGCCCGCTTGACCTGGGGGACGGCGATGCCCAGAGCCCTGAACTGCTGGCAGGGGTTCATGAACTCGCGCTGGCGCTTGATCTTCCCGTTCTCGAACAGGAAGGAGTGCAGGAAGTGATTGCGGTAGTGGCCGTCGGGATAGTCGGGGAAGCGGATCGTTCCCTCGCCGTCGCATTCGACCCAAAACTGGTTGGGGTCCTGCGTGTCGAAGATCTCGATGTTCGTCCAGACCCAGTCGGGGAAGCACTTGAGCGACCATTGGCCGTGGTCACCCAGTCGGTCCCTGCCCGTGATGACGATCGGCTGCCCAGTTTCGGTTGTCCAGAGACCACCGGTGCCGTCTTCGGTGAACAGAAGATGCCGACGCAGGCGATCCTCCCCGCGGGTATTCATGTACTGTTCAACAATGGCACGGTTGCTCGCTCGCAGTTCCGCTTCGCCGCGGGACCTCGACAGCGTATCGGTGGTTTCAGCGGTGCCGGTGATGTCGACCATTGGCTCTTCCTGTAGTGCCGAAGTAAAGCGGGATCACCGCGCGCACAAGGGCAGGCAGAAACAACCAGTCATGACGACGCCGAAAGCGCACAGTCATGCATTGGTTCACGGATTTCTGTTGAGCCCCCCTCCCGCGCACGGCGGGTAGGGCGGAATCTTGTTCATACCCTGGCTGGTTCGGGAAGCCGATTACCGCTGTCTGATCGAAAAATTCCAGCCAGTATCACCGTCTGAGGGATCTGCTCCATGGCGGGCGTGACTCTGCCTGAACACTCGTAACACGATCTTGTGGCTGTGGACTGGTGGGCCGTGTCCGGTGTGAGGATTCGTCCGTTGTGGTGGTGTGGGTGCACCGTGGATGGTCGATGACGAGCTGTGGGCGCTGATCGAGCCGGTCCTGCCGCCGTGGCCGGAGCGCTCCCCGGGACCTCGGCCGGTGGACGACCGGCTGTGCCTGCAGGGGATCCTGTTCGTGCTGTTCACGGGCATCACGTGGCAGCAGTTGCCGCCTGAACTGGGCTTCGGCTCGGGGCAGACCTGCTGGCGCCGGCTGTGCCGGTGGACGGAAGCGGGAGTGTTCGACCAGGTCCACCGGGTCCTGCTCACGGAGTTGAAGGCGGCCCGGCGGATCGACTGGACGCGAGCCTGCGGGGACTCCTCCCACGTGCGCGTGAAAAGGGGGGTGCCGGGGTCGATCCGTCGCCGGTCGATCGCGGCAAGTCGGGCAGCGAACACCAATTGATCCGCGACGGCAGCGGCACGCCGTTGGAAGTGATCACGACCGGCGGCAAGGTCCCCGACATCACCGAGGCACGCGCGCGCCCTGGTTGGTGGCGTCCCTGTCCCCGGCCGGCCGACCGGGTCGGCCACGCAAGCGGCCCGAGTCCCTTTCCGGTGACAAGGGTGACGACAGTCGGCACGTCCGACGCGAGCTGACCCGGCGTCGGGTCCTGCCTGTCATCTCCCGTCGAGGCGAGCCGGGCTTCCGCGGCTTCGGCAAGCTCCGCTACGTCATCGAGCGGACCTTCGCCCCGCTCCACCAGTTCAAGCGCCTCGCCACCCGCTGGGAACGACGCCTCGACCTCCACGACTCACTCGTCTCCCTCGCATGCGCCCTCATCTACTGGCGAAGGATCAACAAGCCGACACCATGATCGTGTTACGAGCTCTGAGCCCCGATTCACCGATCGGGGCTCAGAGCGACGGTCAGCCGACCGTCCGGGAGTCGGCCCGCCTGCCGGCCTGCACTCCTGTCCCCTCTATGAGGGACGCCCGCGACCACTACTACCGGCAGCCCGGAGCTCCTGATCGGCACCGGTGCCCGGACACGTGCCGTCGGCGTGGCCGTCGGCACGCGCTGGAGCCTCGCATCCGACGTGAATTTCGGCCACGCGAGCCGCGCTCGATGGAACGAACAAGCCAATACGTGCGCCACGTGCGGTGGCCAAACCTATGGGGCACTTATGTTCGCGGTGCGCTGCGCACCCCACACTTCGATGATTTCCAAATCGAAGGATTCGGGAAACTAACGCCCGAGCATCGGCCGCGATCACCCATATCTTGCATGACATACCCCACACAAGACACTTTGCCCAACCAGAAGGAATTCCAGTGAAGCGTATTGGTGAACATGCGGTGGTGCTGGGAGCGAGTATCTCGGGTCTACTTGCCGCCCGGGTGCTCTCCGAGGCATTCGACCGGGTAACGGTGGTGGAGCGTGACCAGCTGCCGGAGGGGCAGCGGACGCAGCGGCGAGGTGTGCCGCAGGGCCGCCACGCTCATGGCCTGCTCTCCAAGGGTGCGAAGATCTTCGAGGAGCTGTTCCCCGGGATACTCGACGACTTCGTTGCCGGTGGCGCGCCCGTCATCGACGGACCTGCCGAGCTGCGGATGAGCTTGGGCGGGCACTTGTTGTGCATGGACGGCGAGTACGCCGATCTGTCCCGCACCTACCAGCCGAGCCGGCCGCATTTGGAGAGTCGGCTCCGCGCCCGGATCGGGGATCTTGCGAAGATCAAGCTCATCGACGAGTGCCAGGTCACCGGCCTCGAGACCACCTCGGACAATGGCGCTGTCACCGGTGTGCGTGTCAGGTACGTGGGCAGCGGCTCCGAGGATGTGATCCCCGCCGATCTGGTGGTGGACGCGACCGGCCGGTCCGGACGGACCACCAAGTGGCTGGTCGAGATGGGATACGAGCCGCCGGTCGAGGAGCGTATCGACGTCGACATCATGTACACCAGCCGGTATCTGCGGCCGGCCCCTGGTTCGATGGGCCGTGAGAAGGTCGTGATCATCGGGCACGCACCGGGGAGCCCCAAGGGCGCGGAATTCCTGGAGGAAGAGGACGGCCGCTGGGTCCTGACGCTGATCGGTTACCGCGACCACCATCCGCCGACCGACCCTGCCGGGTGGGTGGAGTTCGCCAGGCCGTTGGTTCCCGAACACGTCTTCGCGGCGATCCGCGACGCTGAGCCGCTCAGCGAGATTTCCGCGCACCGGTTCCCGGCGAGCGTGCGCCGTCGCTATGAGAAGCTGACCCGATTCCCGCGCAGGCTGCTGGTGGTGGGCGATGCGATATCCAGCTTCAACCCCATCTACGCCCAGGGGATGACGGTGGCTTCGCTCCAGGCGATGGCGCTGCGTGACTCGCTGAGCGGTGACCTGGATCAGGTCGGGCAACGATTCTTCCGCAAGGCCGCCAAACCCATCGGCGTCGCCTGGAAGATGGCGACCGGCAGTGACCTGGCCCTGCCTCAGATCGAAGGCCCGAGGCCGCTTCCCGTGCGGCTCATCAACTCCTACATGGACAAGGTGCTCGCCGCAGCCGAGACGGACATGGTCGTGGCCGAGAAATTCCTGAAAGTCCAGTACTTGCTTGAACCGCCGACAGCATTGTGCACCCCGGGCATCATGTGGCGCGTTTTGACGGGAAATCGCCGACGGCGCTTCCCGGCACACACCAGCTAATGGAGGTAACCAAATGCCCGTCTCCATCGCCGACAAAATCCTTCGGCTCTCCCTGACCACCTTCCCGTTCATCGATGCGTCGCAGTTCTTTCCGGCGCTCTCAACGTACAAGGTTGACAGGGCCTTCGATCTCACCGAGTTCGAGGAGGCCATGAAGCACTTCTTCCGGGGGAATCCGCTCTTCTCCAAGTGCCACCTGGTGGAGCTGACCTTCGACACTCCTGAGGATTTCCCCCTCTCGTCCTTCCAGGGGCTCCTCGCGGAAAGGTACGAAAGCTACTACGACAGCTTCCTGCTCGCCTCCGTCACCTATCGCTCCGATCCGCACCTGCAGGGAATCTTTACGTGTATTCCGTTTCCGCTGCAGGACGGATACAAGGTCTTCCGATTCCACCAGGCGCTGATGAAGACCCTGAAGACTCGGCAGGACGGCTTCCAGATCGCCCAAGGTCTCGCAGAGTTGGAGATCCGGGCTGATGAGCTGGCAGACTTCTTGCCGCCCGCTCAGACTTCGCCCTCCGGTGCGAGCAAAGAACTGCCCGTCACGTTCACCGAAGGCTCTGCCTCGCCGGTCAAGATCGGCCCCTTCATGGAAAAAATGAAGGCGGATTTCCTTGACCGCGACAGCGCAAACATGTTCGTCCTCAAGAACAGTCTCTACTCGCCGAAGCTGCCCCTTGGCAACACGCTTCGGTTTCTGACGGTGCCGCGAAGCGTCATCGCGCAAAGCACGGGAATCCAGATCCGTGACTACTATCGCGCCGAGGAGCAACGGCAGATAGACGCACTGTCTGGCGTCGAGCGGCGAGAAGACTTCATTGAAGCCGGCCAGGCCAGAATCGGGAAGATGATTGCCACGCCTGACGTCTTTGCCGTCAACAACTACGGCAATGTATCGGCGCACGACGGCTCGGACGCCGATGCGGACCAGGGCACGCTCGTGAAGTACGAGTGGCATATGCCGCTCATCGTGTTGGGACTTACCGTGGGCGAGAGGTCCGGCCTCTCGTGGACGATCACCATTCGCGACAAGGCGTTCAACTTCGCGACGGTCCGAACGTCTTCCCAGGATGACACCGTCAAGGCGGCTACCGGAGGCGAGCCGGCAACGTCCGTCGCGTGATCCGCCGGTGTGCCGCTAGTATCTGCAGCCAAGAAAGCGGCGGTGACGTGCAAGAACGGGGGGTCTGAGGCTCGGCCTCAGAGTAAATGACTCGACTATTTGTGAAAGACTCGAAGATTTCACGAATAGTCAGGGCCCGCTCGTCTTCTATCAGTCGGGTGGCCAGGGGCTCGCGCTCCTGGCCACCCGACCGCGTCCCTGCCCCCGTCGCACACATGGAAACGTACCCAGTGGACGCACCGAGCGGTCCGCAACGTTGCCACGAACAAACCCGAGAGGCCTTCGGATGAGTAGCCCCGCCCTGCAGACGTTAACCCTCGCCGACGACCTGAGCGTCACTCGGATGGGATACGGCGCGATGCAGCTGACCGGTCCCGGTGTCTTCGGCCCGCCCAGGGATCGCACTCGGGCGATCGCCGTGCTGCGCGCAGCGGTCGAGCTCGGCATCACCCACATCGACACCAGCGACTTCTACGGGCCGACTGTCGTCAACAAACTGATCAAGGAGGCCCTGCACCCCTACCCGGCCGGTCTGCACATCGTCACCAAGGTCGGCGTCCGCCGCAGCGCCACCGGCGGCTGGATCACCTCCCTGGACCCCGCCGACCTCAAGGCCCAGGTCCACGAGAATCTCCGGCATCTCGGCCTGGAGACCCTGGACGTGGTCAACCTGCGCACGGCCGCATTCGACGGTGACGGGTCCTCCATCGCCGAGCCGTTCGCCGCCTTGGCCGGCCTGCGGGAGCAGGGCCTGATCCGTCACCTCGGCCTCAGCGGGATCACCGATGCCCAGCTCACCGAGGCCCAGGCCATCGCTCCCGTGGTCACCGTGCAGAACCGGTACAACCTGGTCGACCGCGCCGACGACGACCTCGTCGACCGCTGCGCCGCGGAGAACATCGCCTACGCCGCGTTCTTCCCCCTCGGCGGCGGATTCGACCCACTGCGGTCACGGATCCTGCGCGACGTCGCCCGCCGCCTCGACGCCTCCGAGCAGCAGGTGGCGCTCGCCTGGCTGCTGCAGCGCTCGCCGTCGACGGTGCTGATCCCGGGAACCTCCCGCGTCGCTCACCTGCGGGAGAACATCGCCGCGGCTGACCTGCAACTGCCCGACGAGGCGATCGCCGAACTCAACACCATCGGGCAGTGACCCTGTGGGCCCTTATTCCGGCGCAGGGCATTGGCAGGGCTTCGGCGTAGTCGGGATGCGTCCTGGGAACAGCAGGTTGTTCACGGTGGCCACCTTGATCCGGCGGATCTCCGCGCGGCCGTGGCCCGTGCCCCGGACCCGGCCCTGGAGCGGGATGTCCTTCCAGGGAAGGGACTTGAGCTGCCTGCGGAGCTTTCTCCGGCTGGCACCAGTCCGCCGACGGTGCGACGGCCTGGCTCGCCGTGCGTTCCTACCTCGACTCCGCCCGAAGGCACGGGCTGAGCGCCTTCGACGCCATCCACCGCGCCTTCACCGGCAACCTCTGGATGCCACCCATCGAACAAGCCGTCTGACCAGCACACCTCACGAACTTTCACCGACCAGCCGCATTCCTTCTGTTTGCGTACGAACGACAAGCCATCCACCGCGGCACCTACACTTCGGTCAAAACCTCAACGCCAAGCTCCGCACCGTAAGAAGATCTCAGGCGCCGAGCACTAGTCGACGACAACTCGAATAAGACCAGCAGGATCACGCGACACTAGAGAAGGCGGCAACCAATGAAAATTCGAGACCTCCACAACGAATTCACCGCGGACCGCGCCGCCGCCGAGCGTGCCTACTATGGGAAATTCCTCACTCTCGAGGGAATCTCAATCCGAACGGGCGAAAGCCAATATGGTACGCCGGTGGTGGATGTGTCAGATGCCCCCGGAGGCCCCCACCTCGCCATCTTCGTGCTGCCGTTTGACCACCGAATTAAGGAATCATTCCGGCTTGTGCGAAGCGTCCCCCTGGGCGTCCCCGTCACCGTCAAGGGAGAATGCCGGGTCTTCAGCGAGGACGGAACGGTGCTGGTCATCAAGGAGTGCGAACTCCTCACCCCATGAGTCCCTGCGGGCCATTTCCCGGAGCGGCAGACGACCGGCACACGTGAGGTCGATCCAAGCTTGATCCATAGCCTGCTCGGCATGCACTGTTTCGCCTGGCAGGGCTTCGGCAAAGTCGGCAGGGTCCGGTCCGTGACGGTCTGTCGGGCAGGGCGGGCCGGGAAGCGTGACAGGCACGGTCTCCCGGATCATGGGCTTTTCTACGCCCCGTGATCCGAGTGAAAGACCGTGCCTGCTGCGCATCATCGCCGATATCGCCCGCTCTTGACCGGCTCCGCGAGGCAGCGCCGGTGCTACTCGGCGAGGCCCCGGGCCTGCTGGAACGTCTCGCCGAGGTGCCGGACCCGCGTGATCCGGGCGGGGTGCGCCACCCGCCGGCCGTCGTCCTCGCCCTGGCCGCGTGCGCGGTCCTGGCCGGGGCCACCTTCCTGTTGGCGGTAGGCGAGTGGATCGCCGACGCGCCCGCCCACGTGCTCGCCCAGCTCGGCGTCCGCCCCGATCCGGTGCTCCCCGCCCGGCAACGGCCCTCCGAGTCCGCGGTACGGCGGCTGCCGGCCCGGATCGACGGCGACGCCCTCGACGCGGCGGTCGGGCGCTGGCTCGCGGACCGCGACCCCCATACGGCCGGGCCGCGCGCGCTGCCCGTGGACGGCAAGAGCCTGCGGGGCGCCGCGAAGGCCGGCGGCCGGAAGAGCCACCTGCTCGCCGCTCTGGACCACGCCGTCGGCCTGGTCCTGGCCCAGCTCGACGTCGGCGACAAGACCAGCGGGATCACCCGCTCCAGCCGCTGCTGGACACGGTCGCCGACCTCGCCGGGGGTCGTGGTGACCGCCGACGCCCTGCACACCCAGAAGCTCCGCAGGCAGCTCAAGTCCCTTCCCTGGAAGGACATCCCGCTCCAGGGCCGGGTCCGGGGCCCAGGCCACGGCCGCGCGGAGATCCGCCGGATCAAGGTGGCCACCGTGAACAACCTGCTGTTCCCCGGGGCCCGGCAGGCCATCCAGAGCAAACGGCGGCGCACCGACCGCAAGACCGGCAAGACCACGATCACCACCGCCTACGCGGTCACCAGCCTGACGGCCGAACAGGCCACCCCCGCCCAGCTCGCCAAACTGATCAAGGGCACTGGCAGGTCGAAGCCCTGCACCACGCCTCGGACGATCACAAACCGGACACATCCCGACTGCGCCGAAGCCCTGGGGGCGTTGGGGGTGCGCGTGAATATCCACCACCGGGACGGTCGCCGGTGGAACGAGTCCGTCAATATTGCGTGACAAACGCCGCTCGGATCAACGACTGCCTTTACTTACAGAGACACAGCCGCTCGTTCCGAAACGATCGCCCTTTCAAAGCGCTCGAGAAGAACGCATGACCGCGGACACGGCCGACCCCCTCGCCAGCATTGACAGTGAGGATGCACACGGGTTCGCGTCCTACACGAGAAATGGAACAGTCAGTGACCAATCGCACCCTCGTCATTGTCGCCCACCCGAACCTCGCGGAATCCCGTGGCAACGCCACCTGGCTCGCCGGGATCAAGGACTTGGACAACGTCACCGTCCACGACCTCTACGAGACCTACCCCGATTTCAAGATCGATGCCGCACGCGAGCAGCAGCTGCTGCGTGAGCACGACACCGTCGTTCTCCAGTTCCCGGTCTACTGGTACAGCGTAACCCCGCTGCTCAAGGCCTGGTTCGACGCGGTGCTGGTTCACGGTTTCGCCTTCACCTTCGACGGTTCCGCCTCCGCGCTGCAGGGCAAGAAGGCTTGGCTTGCCGTCACGGTCGGCAGCACCCTGGAGACCTACGCCGCGGAAGGCCTCGCCCGACGGACCCTCGAGGAGTACCTCGCCCCGGTCTCTCAAACGCTGGAGTTCTGCCAGCTTGACTATCAGGGTTTTCACTCCATCTACGGCATGATCTTCGACCCGCTGGACGAGGACCTCGTCCTGAACGCCAAGGAATACCGCAGGCTCATCGCGACCGGTGAGACGCCGGTCGGCTGACCTCGATTATTCGTGAATTCTAAGAGTCTTCACGATTAATCACGATGTTTACTCTGGGGCCCAGCCCCGGGCCGCGCGTTCCTGCATGTCACCGCCGCTTCCTTCGCCGAACTCGACGGGAGTTCAGCGAAGGAAGCTCGACTCAGGTTCGGTGAAGCAGCCTTGAAACCCTACGGGCGGCGGCCGAACCAACTCCCCCTGTGCTTGCCGATAATGCCGTCCGTGCAGGTCACCCGCAGGGCAGCTGTGCGACGCCTTCAACATCCCGCTGGTCACCCTGCTGGACGTGCCCGGCTTCCTGCCGGGCGTGGACCAGGAGCACGGCCGCATCGTCATGGACTCGCGCTCGGTCGGCGCGGACCTCGCGTTCGCCTGGCCAACCAACGAGATCGCGGTGATGGGCGCCGAGGGCGCCGCCAACGTCATCTTCCGCCGCGAGATCGCCGCCGCGGACGATCCGGAGGCCAAGCGCGTGGAGATGGTGCAGCAGTACAAGGACGAGCTGATGCACCCCTACTACGCCGCCGAGCGCGGCCTGGTCGATGACGTGATCGACCCCGCCGCCACCCGCGAGGTGCTCATCCGCTCCCTGCAGATGCTCCGCACCAAGCACGCGGACCTGCCCGCCCGCAAGCACGGCAACCCACCCCAGTGAGCGCACCGAAGGGGCAGCAGATGGACCAGGGGGACCTCCGCATCATCCACGGCGATCCCACTCCCGAGGAACTCGCCGCGCTGATCGCGGTTCTGACGGCCCGCAACGCCGCGCAGCGCGCCGCCACTCCGCGGTTCGCCCATGGCAACCGCCGCCCGCAGGCCCGCTGGCGCCGCCTCGAGCGCGTGGCCGGCTACCGCAGCCCCGTCTCCTGGCGCTGATGCCGCCCGCCTCGGTTCAACGTGGTCCAACCGAACGGCGTCAGCACCATGTTGTAGGCGAAGGCGAAGGCGACGGTCAGGAAGCCGATCACCCCGAGCGTCGTCACCGTGTACAGGACGCGCCCGGTGCGACCCACCACTTCCGCCGCCAGGCGGCTGCCGTGGCGACGACCATCGCGGCCGTCGTCAGCGTCGCCACCGAGTTCAGCGCGAGCAGCGTGGTCAGTGAGGCCGAGCCGAGGATGACCGTCTCGTTGAAGGCGTTGCGGAGCTGCGCGATCATGAACCGGCCCATGTCCGCGGCGGTGACCACGGTTCCCGCGCCCGTAGGCGACCAGGCGCCGTATCCAACACCATCGCCTGGCTGGCGCACCGCCTGTCCAGCCTGCACACGCCGCAGGACCCGGCGCTGATCGCGCCGGCCGCGCCCGCCGCTGGCCTGGGGGCCAACAAGCTCGTCTTCGACAAGGTCATTGTCATCACCGACCGCCGCGTCCTGGACAAGCAGCTCCACGTCGGCACGTGGCTCTGACCGGGCTTGCCGGTCGTCGCAGCGGCGGCGTGGATGACGCTGACCCGGCGGACTGAGAGATCACTCGCCGAGGCTGTCCTGCTGTAGAGCGTCAGGGTTGGCCGCACGTCTCGCCGCGACGCAGGCCGCGGAAGGCGATCAGGTGCCACATGGCGTACAGCCGATCACCGGACCACCGCCCGCCAACCTGCCCGCGTCCTGATCACCCGCATCCAGCACACCGGCCGAAACCCGGCACCCAACCACCGTGCCGAAGCGGCCCGACGACGCTCGACCATCCCAGGCGCGACGCCTGCTCGACAGACCCGGGACCCTCACCTCTCGGCGGTGCCGACTCCCGCTGAACAGCCCCGTAGGCAGCGCCGGTAGGCACAGAGCACTCCCATGCCGGCGCACGCTTTCTTGGCGCGAGGACTTGCACGGCGGCCTCGACGACTGAGCCGAGGAGGGCGGCGTGATCGGGCTTGACCTTGTTCTGGCGGTAGTCCAGAGCGGTGCGGACCCGGAGGGCGTCAGGCCGCCGAGGGGCAGAGGGTACGCACGCTCCACACGAGAGCTGGGCGATTGCTCACGGCTGTGGTAGCGACATCACCAGCCAGCACACCAATGATGTGCAATCAGACGCCGCCACATGAACATTCAGACAGCCACCAACTGCCGGAATTCATGCTCGGCGAGCGGGAATCGCGAGGAGAGCACTGTGGACTGCACGTCTCCCGTGAGCACGGAGACGAGGAACTCGGTGCAGTTCATCGAGTAGTGCTCCCAGCGATCGCCGCGGGCTTCGTTCACCATGACTGTCCACTCGTCGGGACTCCGGTCTGCCCGGACGAGCCAGTAGAGGCACTCACCGTTGTCGGTGGTGGCCCAGTTGTCGTTCGGACAGCCCGGCTCGAGAAGGTAGAGGTAGTCGTCCCAGTTACTGCCCCCGAAGGTGCGGATCAGCTCTTTGTAGTCAGTAGGGAGGACTACGCCGAGCTGCCCCTCCGCCGCGTCCCAGTCCGTATTCCTGGGCTCGGACGGCGATGTGACCAGCTGCGTGAGGCGGGCGAGTGCGGCGTTCATGGGGTCTCCCTCCGTGGATCAGAGCTTGGGCGCGGTGATCGGCACGGTGGTGGACCAGCGGCCACCGTGGCGGGCGTCGTGGAACTACTGGGCAGAGGTGAGCCGGAGGCTGGCGCGGTCGAGGTGTTTCCCCCAGCGGTCGGCGTCGAAGTCCCAGCGGGTGATGGGTAGTCGGGTGCGGTCGGGGAGGGGGACGTAGTCGCGGCACGGAGGAAGAGTCGCTGGGCGCTGCTGGACCAGGTCTTCGTCCAGATCGCCTGCCGGTAGAGGGTGGTGGCGGACTTCAGGTCGACCGTGCTGACCTTGACGCCGTCGACGTAGACGTATGCCTGCCCCGAGGTGGAGGCCCGGGAGACCACCCAGGAGGCGGAACGGCCGGTGAAGGTCCAGGTGAGACGGGCACCCTTGGAGCCGCTGGAGTACGACTTGCCGCCCAGGTTGCTGGAGGAGGAACGGGTCGTCCAGCTGCCGGACTTCACCGCCGAGGTCTCCTGCAGGATCACTGGCGTGTAGGAGGCGGACGCGGTGCGGGAGTTGCCGGCGTAGTCGAACGCCTGCACCGACCAGGTGGCGGCCGTACCGGAATTGGTAGTGCGGCGCGGTGGCGAGCACCGCGTTGCCCCAGGTCGCGTATGCGGCGCCCGCTGATGACCGTGACGACAAGGGCATTATTCATACCGCCAAGGGGCCGGTTCGCGGATGACGGCGATGATAGGGGGCTGGATGGTCCGCCGTTCTATGATGAATTGGGGGTGGCGGAGCGGGAGAAGGTTTCCTGGCTCAAGAGTGATCCGAAGGCGAAGCGTGTCAGGGAACTGGCAGGTGAACGCACGGCAAGCGCCGGGTTCTGGAAGCTGCCGGACGGGCGTATCGAAGCGGAATTGTCGGCGGTGCCGACGTCCTACCGTTCCGGGTCGGGCAAGAAGGCGTCCCGGAAGTCGGTCGACACGACGGGCCGGGCGTCGCAGGCGAAGCCTTTCGTGTTCGTCTCTCGTCCGCTCACTCGCAGGCTGAAAACCTGTAACCAATAGTGAGGTGTGGCGTGGCCGAGGGTGGATTCGTGATGCGAGGCGAGATCGACGTCGAGTTTCGTTCTGAGGCCGAGTACTCGGACAGCATGAGGGAGTGGTTCGAGGGTGCGCTGCGTGACCTCTTCCCTGATGAGTTGGGGGCCATTCTCAGCGGGCCTCCGCTCGACCCGAAGGGAATGCGTGGAGGTCCGCTCGGCCCTCCGGAGTCATGGTGGGGCTTCTGCGGGGTGACCGAGAGGGTCGGGCGCAATCTTCGCGATTCGGCGAGGGTTATTTCTGAGAAGAATCTCGATTGGTTCTACCGTAAGGTCTCCACTGGCCCCTTCTCCGCTGAAGTCGGTATCTCCAAGCTGGGCGACAAGGGCCAGCCTCGCCTCCGGCTGGCCCGACTCACGGTCGAGCGCGTGGAAAAGGCGGAATCGTGGGTGCGTCTCGGCTGTAACATTCCCGAGGATTCCCTGCGTGACCCCGTCTTCCAGAAAGCCTTCCTGCGCTTTATGAAGACCCAGGTGGACATGCTGGACCCGTCATTCGGTCACATCGCTCACCTTTACACTCTGGGAAAGACGCCACTGGAGACAGTGCTGGGTCCGCCCTGGCTTCTTCCGAAGCAGACGGTATCCGAGAGCCGACAGTACCTTCGCGGCTACAGTTGGGTCACGGTATGCCCGAAGGAGCTTTCCACCGCTGTGGGCGGGAAACAGGCGTTGCTTGATTCCGGAGCCTTCCACGAAGTTGAGGAACTGGCCGGCGGATCGATCTGGCTACAGGCCGGCCCGGACTTCGCGGCCTACGACGACGACCAGGCCCGAGCGGTCTGGGCGGCGGTATCGCCGGCGCTCCGCCCCGGCACGCCCCAGCGCTTCGAACCCCTCCCGACCGATCCACCCCTCCATGTGGTGTACGAAGACGCGCGCAACGCGAAGTCATGAACAGGTTGGGTGCGACTGAGTGAAGCGGTGCCGTGCCGACCGCGTCGCTGCGGTGGCGGCTCGGCTCCGCCTATCAGGGGCTCGTCCTCCCGGAGAACCGTGACCGGGCGGACGGCAAGCACGCGTTGGCGGAACTGCGCCGTGAGCGCGAGAACCTCGCGGCCGTCATCAGAGCCGCCGCGCACCACGGCTTCGACGACCTCGTAGGCGGAGTTCGGTGACCCGCGCGCCGTGCGCCGAATGTGGACACAACTCGCCTTCGGCCACATGGGACTCCGCCAGGCGGGCGATGCCGAGGACGCCCTCGTGCAGGCCAAGGCCGCGGACCAGGCATGCGGGCACCACCGCGGGGAGGCGACCGCCGCCGAAGCTCTGGGGCTGCTCCGCCTCAGGCAGTGGGAGTTCGTGGCGGCCCAGCGGTGTTTCGAGGAGGCGTGGGAGATCCTGGGCCGTATCGGCCGAGGTGAGGATGGATGGCAGGACGTGCCCCGCGTCTGCCGGGCGGCGACCCCTACAACGAGGGCCGCTGCACGCGTATGCCTGGACCATGCCGTCAAGGCACAGGAAGCGGAAGATCTACGCAGCGCCGCCGCCTGCTTCGAGGAGAAGGGCGGCGGGTGTGGCGCGGCAGAATCGGGCAAGTCGGATTCCCGTGCTTGGAGATGACCGTGATGAGTGACTCCGGTACGCCGCTCGCCAAGAAGATCGGCATCAGGCCGGGTCACCGGGTCCGGCTTCGCCATGCGCCGGACCGGTGGGACGTACCCGGACTGCCGGAGGGGTGCGAGGTGGGCGAGGGTGGTCCGCGTGACGCGGACGTCGCCGTCGCGTTCTATCGGTCGTACGGCGATCTCGTCGCCGAAGGTCCCGGGCTGGTCGGTGATCTCGGCGATGACGCCATGCTGTGGATCGCCTGGCCTCGACGCGCGGCCGGCCATGTCAGCGACATCACCGAGAACGCGCTGCGGGACCTGTTCCTCCCGCTCGGCGTCGTCGATGTGAAGGTGGCGGCGCTGGGGGAGGACTGGTCGGGACTGAAGTTCGTACGGCGCCGGGAGAACCGTCGTTCGTAGCCCCGCCGAACGCGATCCTCGGCCTTCTCATCGCCCGGCAGGACGGCGAACTTTAGACGTCCTTACCGTGAACCACTAGCATCGCGCCGGTAATCGCAGCCGGGACGAGGCGAGGGGGCGGGCATGACGGAGCTGAGGATCGCGGTCGCCGTGGTGACCATGGGCAACCGTCCCGCCGAGGTCGACGCGCTGCTGGAGTCCGTCGCCAAGCAGGACCTCCCACCCGAGCGGATCGTCGTCGTCGGCAACGGCTGCCCGCTGCCCGAGTTCCCCGAACGGCTGTCGCTGCCCGGCGAGTTCACGGCGATCGAGCTGGACGAGAACCTCGGCTGCCCGGGCGGGCGCAACGTGGCCCTGGAGCGGCTGCGCGCGTTCGGGGACATCGACGTAGTGGTCGAGTTGGACGACGACGGGCTGCTCGTGGACGCCGATGTACTGCGGCGGGTGCGTGACCTGTACGCCGCCGACGACCGGCTCGGCATCGTCGGTTTCCGGATCGCCGACGAGCACGGCGAGACCCAGCAGCGGCATGTGCCCCGGATCGGCAAGTCCGATCCGCTCAGGGGCGGTTACGTCACCTGCTTCCTCGGCGGCGGGCACGCGTTGCGGATGGCGATGCTGGCCGAGACCGGTCACTGGCCTGCCGAGTTCTTCTTCGCCCACGAGGAGACGGACCTGGCGTGGCGGGCGGCCGACGCGGGCTGGCGCATCCTCTACGCGCCCGAACTGCTCCTGCAGCACCCGAAGACCTCGCCCGCCCGGCACGCCATCTACTTCCGGGTGAACGCCCGCAATCGGGTGTGGCTGACCCGCCGCCGGCTGCCGTTCCCGCTCATCCCGGTCCATCTGGGCATCTGGGTCCTGCTCACCCTCGCCCGCACCCGGTCGCTCGGTGGTCTGCGCGCGTGGTTCGGCGGCTTCATGGAGGGTCTGCGGGAACCGGCCGGCGAGCGGCGGCCCATGCGCTGGCGCACGGTGTGGCGGCTGTGCCGGCTGGGGCGGCCGCCGGTCATCTGAGGGCGCAGGGTGGAGCGGGACGTGCGTCCCGGTCGTTCACCTCCGACGACCGGGACCCACGCGTCCCCGGATCCGGCCACGGCGGCGACGCTCCCCCGAGCTGCGCGTCATACGCGCGCGCCGTCGGGCCGGATCCGATGCGCTGATCAGATTAAGCCATGCCAACAGAGCACCAACATCTGGCCAAATGTGTTTCCTGACACGCTGTCGTCACCGACTGCCGGGCGGTTCACTCACCCCAAGTGGCGCGCCCCTGTACGTGCTTCGCGGGTGCGCACCGTATGCCCGGCCTGTTCTGCCTCTCGCCGGCGCCCTCCGACGCCGGTCATGACGCAGCCGCCCGACGGCCCGTCGGCCGCTCACGGCGCAGCCGCCCAACGGCCGCCGTCGGCCGCTCACTTCGCATCCGCGTAGCACTCCACCACTGCCGTGGTGAAGGGAAACCGCACCGGTGTCTCGCCGAACGTCAGCCGTCCGGCCAGCTCCGCCGCCTCCCGGATCGCCGCCACGACCGCTTCGGCCTCCTCCTCGGGACAGTGCACGATCACCTCGTCGTGCTGGAAGAAGACCAGCTCGGCTGCCATCCCCGCACAGGTCTGCCGCAGCGCGGCGAGCAGCAGCAGCGCCCAGTCGGCGGCGCTGCCCTGCACCACGAAGTTGCGGGCGAAGCGGCCGCGGGCGCGGGCGTTGGTGGAGGCGTAGCCCCGGCCCCACTCCTGGGGTCCGGAACCCTCGGCCGGTTCGTCCGGCCCGTCCGCGACCGGGATCCCGGCCTCCTCGGCGATGTCGTCCGTGGCCCCGGCCGCCGGCGGACACGTACGGCCCAGCCAGGTCCGCACCAGCCGCCCCTCCTCGCCCGCCCGCGCCGCCTCGTCGACGTACGCCACCGCCTTGGGGAAGCGGCGTCTGAGCGCGGCGAGGTTCTTGAGCCCGTCGCCGGAGGTCTGGCCGTAGACGGCACCCAGCACGGCGAGCTTGGCCTGGGCGCGGTCGCCGGAGAAGGCCCGGTCGGAGACGGACTGGTACAGGTCGGTCTCCCGCCCCGCCACCTCCATCAGCCCGGGGTCACGGGAGATCGCGGCGAGCACCCGCGGCTCCATCTGGTCGGCGTCGGCCACGACCAGCCGCCAGCCGGGGTCGGCGACCACCGCACGCCGGATGACCTTCGGGATCTGCAACCCGCCCCCGCCGTTGGTCACCCACCGCCCGGTGACCGTCCCGCCCGCGAGGAACTCCGGTCTGAACCGCCCCTCGCGCACCCAGTCCTGGAGCCAGGACCAGCCGTGGGCCACCCAGATCCGGTACAGCTTCTTGTACTCGACCAGCGGCTTCACGGCCGGATGGTCGAGGGACTCGATCTCCCAGCGCCGGGTCGATCTGATCTTGATCCCGGCCTGCGCGAAGGCCTTGATCACATCGGCCGGCAGATCGGGCCGCACCCGGCGCCCGAACGCCGCCGACACCTCCTCCGCCAGCTCGGCCAGCCGCCGCGGCTCCCCGCCGCCCGCATACCGCTCGCCCAGCAACTCGTGCAGCACCCGGCGGTGCACGTCGGCGCTCCACGGCAGCCCGGCCTGGTTCATCTCGGCGGCGACGAGCATCCCCGCCGACTCGGCCGCCGTCAGCAGCCGCATCCGCTCCGGGTGCGCGGTCCGGTCGTGTCGCCGCTGCTGCTCGGTGTACACCGCGACCAGGTCGGCGAGCGGCACCTGGAGCGCCTGGGGTTCGAAGAGCGAGGACTGCGAGCCGGGTTCAGCCGAGCGCTGCGGCGGATCGGGCGGCACGGGGCCGCCGCGCAGCCGGGCGAGGGCGGCGGCGGCCGATCTCGGCTCGCCGGACCGCCCCTCGTGGCCGAGCAGGAGGGTCTCGGCGTCCTCGATGTCGTAGCACCGCTCCACTCGCACCCCCGTGGCGAGCAGCCGCGGATAGACCTCGGCGGTGGACCGCCACACCCACCGCGCGACCTCCGGCCGCCCCTGTACGGCCTGAGCCGCGTCGGCCTCCCACCGCACCGGCCCGGCGAGCAGCCCGTCCGGGCCGAGGGGGGCGATCTCCACGCCGCCGTCCTCGGCCGGAGCGAGCGCCCACCGGTCGGTCATGCTGCGAGTGTGGCACCCGGGACTGACAACGGCCTCAGCCCTGCTCCCCGCCCTCCTCACGGGCCTTCTTGGCCGTCTCCTCACCGCTCTTGAGGAACTGGGAGAGCACCTCGACGACGTACTCCTCCACCCCCTGCTTGGTGAGCCCGAGCCCGTACAGGACGCCGGTGCCGTTCTCGAACTCCAGCAGGGCCAGCAGGATGTGCTCGGTGCCGATGTAGTTGTGGCCGAGGCGCAGGGCCTCGCGGAAGGTGAGTTCCAGGACCTTCTTGGCGTCGGAGCCGTAGGGGATGAGCTCGGGGACCTCGTCGGCGGCGGGCGGCAGCGCGGCGGTGGCGGCCTGGCGCACGGAGTCCAGCAGGACGCCCTTGGCCGTGATCGCCCTGGCGGCGAT
Source organism: Streptomyces sp. NPDC111802 (assembly GCF_055634335.1). NCBI lineage: Bacteria > Bacillati > Actinomycetota > Actinomycetes > Kitasatosporales > Streptomycetaceae > Streptomyces > Streptomyces sp. NPDC111802. The sequence continues at coordinate 27,720 of NZ_JBVKCZ010000044.1, forward strand.
GCCGTCCGGCTCGCCCAGCAGGCCGAGGACCAGGTGCTCGGGCCTGCCCTCGGGGTTGCGGGCCGCGACGGCCTCGTTGTGGGCGGCCATCACCACGTTGCGGGCGCGCGGCGTGTAGCGGCCGAAGCCCTGCTGGGGGTCGAGATCGGTCCCCTCCTTGGGCACGAACCGCTTCTGCGCGGCCTGCCGGGTGACGCCCATGCTCTTGCCGATGTCGGTCCAGGAGGCCCCCGATCGACGGGCCTGGTCCACGAAGTGACCGATCAGATGGTCGGCCACCTCGCCGAGGTGATCGGCGGCGATCACCGCGTCCTGGAGCTGGTCGAGGGGTTCGGGGTGGACCTTCTTGATGGCCGCGATGAGTTCGTCGAGACGTACGGATGACGTGATGGTCGGGTTCGTCGACATGTGTCAACCGTAGGTTGACAGTAGAAGGGTGTCAACCGGTGGTTGACACCGGATGGGGAGGGGGCGGACGCAGGCCGCGCCAACACGGTTTCCCGCACGGATTTACGATCCCCTGGTGAGCACGCCCAGTACGCCCAGCACCGTCGACCGCGCCTTCGAGTCCGCCCTCTACGACACCGAGCACGCCACGCTCGACACCGGCGCCTCCCTCCTCGCCGCCGACTCCGAGGCGGACGCCGAACTCGCCCGGCGCGGCGAGGAGTTCGTGGCGGCGGCCTGGCGGCGCGGCTGGCAGCCGGCGGACGTCGTACGGCTGGTGCGGCGCGACCTGGACGACGTGCACGTACGACTGCTCGCTGCGCTGATCCGCGCGCAGACGCCGAACGACCGTCCGCGCGGCCCTCGCTGGCAGGCACAGCTCGACGATCTGCCCACGGAGGCACCGCCCCGCACCGACCGCTTCTCGCACGCTACCGCCGTCCTGGAGCTGTACCGCCTCCTGCTGCGCCTGCCCGCCCTGGAACCCTTGGAGGAGCCGGCGGCCAAGGGCTCCAGGCCCGAGTCGCGCATGCTCACCCGGATCCGCGCGCTGCTGGCGAAGGCGGAGGCGACCGGGTTCCCGCAGGAGGCGGAGGCGCTGAGCGCCAAGGCGCAGGAGCTGATGGCCCGGCACAGCATCGACGAGGCCCTGCTGGCGTCCCGCACGTCCGCCGCGAAGGACGCGCCCGGCGCCTGCCGGATCGGTGTGGAGCCGCCGTACGAGCAGGCGAAGGCCGTCCTGCTGGACGCGGTGGCGAGTGCCAACCACTGCCGTGCCGTGTGGAACGAACCCTTCGGCTTCTCCACGGTCGTCGGCTTCGAGGCCGACCTGGAGGTGGTCGAACTCCTCTACACCTCGCTCCTGGTGCAGGCCCAGACGGCGATGACGAAGGCGGAGGCGGCCCAGCGCGCGGGCGGCCGCAAACGGACCAAGACCTTCCGGCAGTCGTTCCTGGCGGCCTATGCCCACCGCATCGGAACCCGCCTGGCCGCGGCGGCGCAGACGCAGGTGACCGATGACCTGCTCCCGGTCCTGGCCTCCCGCGAGGTCGCGGTGACGGCCCGGCTGGACCGTCTGTTCCCGGAGACCACCACGACCCGGCTGCGCGGCGTCAGCGACGAGGCGGGCTGGGTGGAGGGTGCCGAGGCGGCCGACAGGGCGCAGGTGGCTCCCCGCCGGCCGCTCCGCTGAACCCGGTCAGTCGCCGGACTGCTGGAATCCGCTCACCGAGGCGTCCGGGGTCTTCCCGTCGCTCTTGAGCGCGACGACGCCGTACGGCCACTTGAAGTTGTGCGTCTCGGTGGACCCGGGCAGCCGGACCTTGGCTGTCTTGACGGCGAGGCCCTTGTCCCCGGCTGCCTCGCCCCGGACGTAGGTGAGCGTGAAGGACGTGGCGGCGCCCTTCGCGAGCGGCGTCTTGCGGGTCGCGACGGCCTCGTCGGGCGCGACGGCGGTCGTGGCGCCGTCCGCGGCGAACTCGACGGTGGGCAGTCCGTCCAGGGCACACTCGGCGCCGCCGCGGTTGGTGACGGTCACGGGCACGTTGCCGGTGTCCCCGGCGGCGGGGGCGGCGTTGCCGGGCCCGAACTCCACGGCCAGCTCGGCCACACAGTCGGAACCGGCCTTGCTGTCCTTGTTGCTGTCCTTGTTGCTGTCCCCGCCGTCGTCACAGGCGGTCAGGAGAAGGGCCGCGGCGAGGGCGGCGACGGTGAGGGAGGTGGCGCGCATGGGTTCCTCTGGCAGTGGCGTCAGTGATCGCGGGCAGTCCCCGAATCAAACATCACGATCCCAGACCGGCCGTGGGCAGGCCCGTAGGCAGCTTGCCGCCCTCGGCCCTGGTGTAAGTCTCGGCGCCGAGGCCGCCCTCCCAGGTCACCTTCAGCGAGGTCTTGCCGACGGACTCGACCATCCCGGTCGCCCGGTCCTTGCTGCCGTCGGTGCACTTGAGGCGGATCATCCGCATCCCACCCTCCTCAGCGGCGGTCCCGCTGCACACGGTTCCGCCGGTCGCGAAGAGCCCGGCCTGCTTGCCGGTGACGACCAGCGCGACGGCCTTGCCGTCGGTCGTGGTGAGCCAGCTGCCCTCCAGCCCACCGGCCGGCGAGGACGACCCGCCGCCCGTACCGCCGCCCGTGTCGGCACTCGCGGACGCGGAGCCGCTCGGGCCGGCGTCGTCCGCGGTGCCGCCGTCGCCGCTGCACGCGGTCAGCGCGAGCGCGCCGGCCATGGTCGCGACCACGGCGGCGACCCGCATCAGCCGGCCCGACATCGTGCGCGTACGCGAGAAAGTCGCCGAGGTCACTGGAAGCTCCCAAGCTGTAGCGGTCGGCATACGGCCGTTTCGGCCGAGGTGGCCGAAAGGCCCGCAGCAAGTTACCAGGGAGTCCTGCCGGGGTCCCAGAGCCCCGCGTCGGGCTGCCGGGGTTCGGAGTCTGTGTCGGGCTACCGGGATTCGCGGTCTGTGTCGGGCTATCTGGGCTAGAGGCCCGCGTAGGCCTGCCGGGGTCCGGCGTCGGCGTTGACCTACGTGGGCCCGGTGCCTGCATTGGCCTGCCGGGGGTCTGGAGGTCGCGTCGGTTTGTCGGGGGCGGGGGCCCGCATGGGCCTGCCGGGGTCCGGCGCCGGCGTTGACCTACGTGGGCCCGGCGCCTGCATTGGCCTATCGGGGTTCCGGAGGTCGCGTCGGCCTGCCGGGGGCGGGGGTCCGCGTAGGCCTGCCGGGGTCCGGCGTCGGCATTGACCTACCTGGGCCGGTGCCCGCATCGGCCTACCGGGGGCCGGGGGCCGGGGGCCCGCCCTGGCCGCGATCCGCGCTGGACGCCGGGACGGCACCCGCGGCTGCCAGGCCGCGGCGAACTCCGACGCCGGCGCGGTGACCGCCGCCGCCAGCCGCAGCGGCGTCACCGAGCAGCAGCGCGGCCGCCGCGATCCTGGGCTGGGGCCCACCCTCAAGTTCAACAACGACTCCGGCAACGCCATCTACATCCAGGCCGAGTCCACCGACTCGTCCCCCACCCCCGGCCTACCGAGGGCTCGGAGCCCGCCCTGGCCCGCCGGGGCCCGGCGCCCGTCCCGGCATACCAGGACGCCTTACGCACCCCCGGTAGGCCTGGGCCGGGAGCCAGCCCCTTGCTTACGGGGGGCCGGGAGCTTGCCGTGGCTTACCGGGGGCTCGGCGCCCGCCTTGGCTTACGGGGGCCGCGAGCCTGCCGTGGCTTACCGGGGGCTCGGCGCTCGCACTGGCTTACCGGGGGCGGGAGCCATCCGTGGCTTACCAGGGGCCCGGAGCCCGCCCTGGTCTACCGGGGCCGGGGGCTTGCCCCGGCCTACCCGGGCGCCCGGAGAGCCCCCCCGGCCTACCAGGACGCCTTACGCCCCCCCGGTAGGCCTGGGCCGGGAGCCCGCCCCTTGCTTACGGGGGGGGGCCGGGAGCTTGCCGTGGCTTACCGGGGGCTCGGCGCCCGCCTTGGCTTACGGGGGCCGCGAGCCTGCCGTGGCTTACCGGGGGCTCGGCGCCCGCGCTGGCTTACCGGGGTCGGGAGCCTGCCGTGGCTGACCAGGGGCCCGGAGCGCGCCCTGGTCTACCGGGGCCGGGGGCCTGCCCCGGGCCTACCGGGAGCCTGCCCCCGGCCTACCCGGGCGCCCGGAGAGCCCCCCGGTCCACCCGGACGCCTTACGCACCCCCGGTAGCCCTGGGCCGAGAGCCAGCCCCTTGCCTACCGAGGCCGGGAGCCCGCCCCGGCCCACCGGTGGCCCAGCGCCCGCCCCGGCCCACCGGAACCCCAGAGCGCGCCCCCCGGCCCACCAGGACCCCAGAGCGCGCCCCCCGGCCCACCAGGACCCCAGAGCGCGCCCCCCGGCCCACCGGACCCCCAGAGCGCGCCCCCCGGCCCACCAGGCCCCCAGAGCCCACCCCCACCTACCAGGACGCCTTACGCACCCCCGGCAGATACCCCGCGTGTGCCTGCCCCCGCAGATTCACCCGGGACAGCCCAAAGGTGCGGAGGTAGCCGCGCGGCCGGCCGTCCACCTGGTCGCGGTTGCGTACGCGTGTGGCGCTGGCGTCCCTGGGCTGGCCGCGCAACTCACGCTGGGCGGCGAGCCGTTCGGCGTCGCTGGAGGACGGCCGGCGGATGATCTCCTTCAGCTCGGCCCGCCGGGCGGCGTACCGCGCGACGATCTCCTGCCGCCGCTCGTTCTTGGCGATCTTGCTCTTCTTGGCCATCAGATCTTCACTCCTCGCGCGCGGATCCGGGCGACGGCCGCCTCGACGCCGATGACGTCGACCGTCTTGATCCCCTTGGCGCTCAGCCGCAGCCGCACGTACCGGCCCTCGCCGGGCAGCCAGTAGCGCTTGGTCTGGATGTTGGGGTCGAAGCGGCGGGAGGTCCGCCGATGGGAGTGGGAAACGGTGTTGCCGAAACCGGGTCGGGCGCCGGTCAGCATGCAGTGGGCGGACACGGGTGACGTACCTCTCCTCGCTCGCGGCTGCTAATGGAATTCATTTTCAGTAAGGTAGCAGCATGGCACGCAACGAACTCCGCCCGGTCATCAAGCTCCGGTCCACCGCCGGCACCGGCTACACCTACGTGACCCGCAAGAACCGCCGCAACGACCCCGACCGGATGACCCTGCGCAAGTACGACCCGGTCGCCGGCCGTCACGTCGACTTCCGAGAGGAGCGCTGAGCCCCGCCATGCGCAAGGGAATCCACCCGTCCTACGGCCAGGTCGTCTTCCGTGACCGGGCCGCGAACCACGCGTTCCTGACCCGCTCGACGATGACCGGCGAGAAGACGACCGAGTGGGAGGACGGCAACACCTACCCGGTCGTCGACGTCGAGATCTCGAACGTCAGCCACCCCTTCTACACCGGCACGGCCCGCGTCCTGGACACCGCCGGCCGCGTCGAGCGCTTCGAGCGCCGGTACGGAAAGAAGGGCTGATGCTCCCCGTCGTGATCGTCGGCGGGCTGCACGCCGACGCCCGCAAGGCGGCCGTGACGCAACTGCTCGCCGACGTCCCCGGCAGCGTCGTACTCCACCACGACCTGGCCACGGCCGCCGCCGGCACGGTCGTCCGCACCATCAGGGACCGCACCGGCCTCGTCAGCGCCGGCGAGGCGCCGCTGGTCAACGACTGCGCCTGCTGTGCCCTGCGTGAGGACCTGGTGCCGGAGCTGCTGCGGATCCGGGACGCCGGCGGCACCCGGATGGCGATCGTCGAACTCTGGGACTCCGTGGAACCCAAGGCGATGGCCGAGGTGGTCACGGCCGGCGGGCTCAAGGTCACCGGGGTGATCACCGCCGTCGACCCCACCCTGGTCCTGCCCTACCTCGGCAACGGCGACGACCTGGCCGAGCGCGAGCTGGCGGCCGCGGCGACGGACCAGCGCACGGTCGCCGACACCTTCGCCCGCCAGCTGGAATACGCCCCCGTCCTCGCCGTCACCGACTCCCCGGAGGCCGACGACGAGGACCGCGAACTGCTGGCCCAGCTCCACCCGACGGCCCGCCAGGTCCCGATCGGCCAGGTCGCCCCTGCCGACGGTCTGACGGTCCCGGAACCGCGCCGCGTCCCGCTGACCCCCCTCGCGCAGGCGGCGTTGGCCGGCTTCGACGTGGAGTCGGCCGCCGCGGCCCAGCACCCGGCGTGCGCGCTGCTCCCCGCCGAGGCCGACGCGCACGGCGTGGCCACCCTCGTCTGGCACCGCCGCCGCCCCTTCCATCCGGAGCGCCTGTACGAGGCCCTGGAGGACATCACCTGCGCGGCGGCCCGCAGCAGGGGCCGCTTCTGGCTCGCCGACAAGCCCGACGTACTGCTGCACTGGGACGCGGCGGGCGGCGCCCTGTGCGTGGAGAGCGCGGGCCCCTGGCTCGCCTCCCTGCCCGACGCGGCCTGGGACATGGTCCCGCCGGTACGCCGGGCGGCCGCCGCGCTGGACTGGCACCCCGAGCACGGCGACTGCTGCCAGCACCTGGTCTTCACGTCCCCCGGCCTCGACCGGGACGGCCTGTGCCGGCTCCTGGAGTCCTGCCTTCTCACCGACGCCGAGTACGCCGCCGGCCGCGACGCCTGGAAACGACTCCCGCCCGCCTTCGACACCCTCCTGGAGGTCTGACCCGATGCCCCGTACTCCCGCCCGCAAGCCGATGAAGCCCCGCCCCAACCCCCTTGACCAGGCCGGTATCACCTACATCGACTACAAGGACACCGATCTCCTGCGGAAGTTCATCTCCGACCGAGGCAAGATCCGCAGCCGCCGCGTCACCCGAGTGACGGTCCAGCAGCAGCGTCAGCTGTCAAAGGCGATCAAGAACGCTCGCGAAATGGCACTGCTGCCGTACGCGGTCCGTTGAGCTCGCGTCCAGTCGTCGTCAACTCCCCTAAGCGGACGGTCCCTTAGCGTTTGGAACACCAGAGGCCCGGAGCGCGTCTGTTCCTAGTACGCGGGGGATTCGCATGTGACGCGATCCCTGGGGCATGCGCTGGAACGCAAGAAGGGCCGCGTACGTCACAGGAGTAACCGCAGGAACACCCCCCGTGCACGTGCATCTGCTCATGCAGTTGCACGTGAACAGAGCTATGATCCGGAAGCAGTTGACTGCCGCACCACTGCACCGCCTCATGCCTCAATGGCCTCGAGCCACCGCACCACCGGGGAGCGACCTGTGGACCACGACGTGTACAACGGCATGGCAGCCACGGATCTGAACGGGGTGGCCTGGCAGAAGAGCAGGCACAGCAACTCCCAGGGCTCCTGCGTGGAGTTCGCCAGGCTCCCCGGCGGCGAAGTCGCGGTGCGCAACTCGCGCTTCCCGGACGGCCCGGCCCTCGTCTACACGCGGGCCGAGATCGAGGCCATGCTCCTGGGCGTCAAGGACGGTGAGTTCGACCACCTGGTGGTGGGCTGAACCAGTGCCTCACCCGGCCGTACAACTCAGGGCAATCGGCTGCTATCACCCTGTAACGCGCGTAGAACCGCGGCACCATCGAGCGCCGCGGTTCATTCCGGCGAGCCTCCCGCACCGCCCGGCACCGGCCCCGCCTGCAGCCGGAACAGCGCCCAGACCACCTTCCCGCTGAGCGTCCCCGCCAATGGGTGCCAACCCCAGCCGTCACTGAAGGAGTCGACAAGGAACAAACCCCGCCCTGACTCCGCCGAGAAGTCGTCGGAATCGCGCGCGACGGGACTGTCATGACTGGGATCGCGCACCGCGCACACCAGCCGCTCGGTCCACCGCATCAGATGCAGCCGCACGGGCGGCGTCTGCTCCGGCGTCCGCTGCGCCCCCGCCGGCAGCGCGTGCCGCAGCGCGTTGGTCACCAACTCCGAGACCACGAGACACACGTCGTCGAAGCGATGGCCCAGCTCCCACTGGTCCAGGGTGCGGCGGGTGAACTTCCGGGCCTCACGCACCGCTTCGTAGCGGGCGGGCAGGGCGCAGGAGGCGGCGTTGGAGACGGCTGTCGGATCCAGCGGCGGAAGGCCCTGCCGTAACGGCTCGAGCATGGTCGATCCATTCGTCCCCATGCGAGGCACTCCCGAGAGTTCGCGGTCGTTGCGATGCAGCGGTTGCGCGGGACCATGGTTTCGGATGCGCAGAGCAGATGCAAGGGCAGATGCACGTGCACGTGACCGAATTGGACGTTCCCGTACCGCTTGTTGGCCATTTTTTCCGCCAACTTCCGCCCCTCTCCTTGCGTTCCGGTGTCCCCTTCCTGGGAGGAATCCTTGTCTTCTTTCCATCTCTGTAATCGGACGAGTACTGCTCGAAAGTGATTTAGTGGCAGACTGCGGGCCCTGAAGACGGTTGGGGAGGCTGGCGAACGTGAGCGCGGGAGAGCCCGGATCGGTGGTGCGGCGCATGCTGCTCGGCTCGCAACTGAGGCGACTTCGGGAAGCGCGCGGGATCACGCGCGAGGCGGCGGGGTACTCCATTCGCGCGTCCGAGTCGAAGATCAGCCGCATGGAGTTGGGCCGGGTGAGCTTCAAGACGCGGGACGTCGAGGACCTGCTGACGCTGTACGGCATCACTGACGAACAGGAGCGTGCCTCGCTGCTCTCCCTCGCCCGCGAGGCCAATGTCGCGGGATGGTGGCACAGCTACTCGGACGTCCTGCCGAGCTGGTTCCCCACCTACGTCGGCCTGGAGGGCGCGGCCAGCCTGATCCGCGCGTACGAAGTGCAGTTCGTGCACGGCCTGTTGCAGACCGAGGCGTACGCCCGCGCGGTCGTCAGGCGCGGCATGAAGGGCGCGAGCGCGACCGACGTCGAAAAGCGCGTGGCGCTGCGCCTGGAGCGCCAGAAGTACCTCGTCGCCGAGAACGCCCCCGAGTTCCACATCGTCCTGGACGAGGCCGCCCTGCGCCGCCCCTACGGCGACCGCGAGGTGATGCGCGAGCAGCTCCAGCACCTCATCGAGATCTCCCAGCGGCCCAACGTACGGCTGCAGATCATGCCGTTCAGCTTCGGCGGCCACTCCGGCGAGTCCGGCGCCTTCACCGTCCTCAGCTTCCCGGAGTCCGACCTCTCGGACGTCGTCTATCTGGAGCAGCTCACCAGCGCCCTGTATCTGGACAAGCACGAGGACGTCGCCCAGTACGAGAAGGCGCTGAAGGAACTCCAGCAGGACAGTCCGGGGCCGGACGAGAGCCGGGATCTTCTCCGGGGACTCCTCCAACTCTCTTGAGACACAAGTACGATGACGTGTGATCAGACCGTGACGACGATCGCGATGGCGTCCATGCCGATCGGGTGTCTGCTAGGGATTGAGGGATCACATGTCGTCCTACTTCACCGACCTGGCTCAGCAGTACATCGACGGTGAGTGGCGCCCGGGCACAGGCTCCTGGGACATCATCGACTTCAACCCGTACGACGGCGAGAAGCTGGCGTCGATCACCATAGCCACGGTCGACGAGGTGGACGACGCGTACCAGGCTGCCGCCCGCGCCCAGAAGCAGTGGGCGAAGACCAATCCGTACGCCCGTCGCGCGGTGTTCGAGAAGGCGCTGCGCCTGATAGAGGACCGCGAGCAGGAGATCGCCGAGGTGATCATCGCCGAGCTCGGCGGCACCCGGTTGAAGGCGGGCTTCGAACTCCACCTCGCCAAGGAGTTCCTGCGCGAGGCGGTCCATCTGGCGCTGCGCCCCGAGGGCAAGATCGTCCCGTCGCCGGTGGACGGCAAGGAGAACCGCGTCTACCGCGTGCCGGTCGGCGTCGTGGGTGTGATCAGCCCCTTCAACTTCCCCTTCCTGCTCTCCCTCAAGTCGGTCGCCCCGGCCCTCGCGCTCGGCAACGGCGTCGTCCTCAAGCCGCACCAGAACACCCCGATCTGCGGCGGCTCCCTGGTGGCGAAGATCTTCGAGGACGCGGGCCTGCCCGCCGGCCTGCTCAACGTCGTCATCACGGACATCGCGGAGATCGGCGACACCTTCATCGAACACCCGATCCCGAAGGTCATCTCCTTCACCGGCTCCGACAAGGTCGGCCGCCATGTCGCGACCGTCTGCGCCTCGCACTTCAAGCGCTCGGTCCTCGAACTCGGCGGCAACAGCGCCCTGGTGGTCCTCGACGACGCCGACATCGACTACGCGGTCGACGCGGCGGTCTTCAGCCGTTACGTCCACCAGGGCCAGGTCTGCATGGCCGCGAACCGTGTCCTCGTGGACCGCTCGGTCGCGGACGAGTTCACCGAGAAGTTCGTCGCCAAGGTGAAGACCCTCAAGGTCGGCGACCCGCGCGACCCCGAGACCGTCATCGGCCCGGTCATCAACTCCTCCCAGGCGGACGCCATTTCGGGCGTCGTCGAGCAGGCGATCGCCGAGGGCGCCACGGCCCTGGTGCACGGCTCGACGACGGACACCCTCGTCGAGCCGTCGGTCCTGACGAACCTGCCCGCCGACTCGGCCCTCCTGAAGCAGGAGGTCTTCGGCCCGGTCGCCTTCCTCATCACCTTCGACGGCGAGGAGGAGGCCGTACGCCTCGTCAACGACACCCCCTACGGCCTGAGCGGCGCCGTGCACACGGAGAACATCGAGCGCGGCGTCGCCTTCGCCAAGCAGATCGACACGGGCATGTTCCATGTGAACGACGGCACCGTCCACGACGAGCCGATCGTCCCCTTCGGCGGCGAGAAGCACTCCGGCCTCGGCCGCCTGAACGGCGAGACCATGCTGGACGCGTTCACGACGACGAAGTGGATCTCGGTGCAGCACGGGCGGAGCGGGTTCCCGTTCTGAGCGGTCGCGCCCGGACGGACCTGCACCCAACGCGTTCCTGGCCCCGGGCCCGGGGCGTGCCGCGGCCCTAACCTGGACCCATGTCAGCGATCCGTCTCCTCGTGCTCGGCGCCGTACGCCAGCACGGGCGGGCCCACGGCTATCAGGTGCGCAACGACCTGGAGTACTGGGGCGCGCACGAGTGGTCCAACGCCAAGCCCGGCTCGATCTACCACGCCCTGAAGCAGATGGCGAAGCAGGGACTCCTCCACGCGCACGAGATCGCGCCGTCCACAGCGGGCGGCCCGCCCCGCGTGGAGTACGAGCTCACGGACGCGGGCACCAAGGAGTACTTCGCGCTGCTGCGCGACGCACTGGTCACCTACGAGCAGCGGGGAGACATGAAGACGGCGGCCGTCGGCTTCATGGTCGACCTGCCGAGGGTTGAAGCGGTGACGCTGCTGAAGGAGCGGGTCCGGCGGATCGAGGAGTGGCGGGCCTCCGTCGTGGCCCACTACGTGCCCGAGGGAGGTCCTGAGCAGCTCGGCCACATCGGCGAGATCATGAACATGTGGGTGCACACGGCGGACTCCGAGGGGGAGTGGACCGGCGGCCTGATCGAGCGGATCGAGCGGGGCGCCTACACCTTCGCCGGCGAGGGCGACCCGTTCGTCGGCGTTCTGGCCGAGGACCAGGAGAACCCGTACGCGACGGGGGAGTCCCATCCCGGGGACTCCCTCTGATCTGCACGACGGTTCGCCCGCCTAGTGGTGGAAGCCGGTGGCCGCCTCCTTGTCCCGGGTGAAGGGATGCGGCTGCCGACGCAGCTCCGGCAGGGACCGGCTCAGGTCCTCCACGAAGAGCTCGGCGAGGTCGGCCGAGAAGCCGTTGCGGCAGACGACCCTCAGCACGGACAGGTCCTCGCGGTTCGGCGGGAAGGTGTACGCCGGGACCAGCCAGCCGCTCTCCCGCATCCGCCGGGAGACGTCGAAGACGTCGTACGCCGTGACGTCCGGGGCCGTGGTGAAGGCGAACACGGGCAGCTGGTCGCCCCGGGTCAGCAGCCGGAAGTCGCCCAGCTTCTCAACGGCCTGGGCGAGCTTGCCGGCCACGTCCCGAGCGGCCTGCTGCACGGCCCGGTAGCCCTGCCGGCCCAGCCGCAGGAACGAGTAGTACTGCGCCACGACCTGGGCGCCCGGCCGGGAGAAGTTCAGCGCGAAGGTCGGCATGTCGCCGCCCAGGTAGTTGACGCGGAAGACGAGCTCCTCGGGCAGCGCCTCCTTGTCCCGCCACAGCGCCCAGCCGACGCCCGGGTAGACCAGCCCGTACTTGTGCCCCGAGGTGTTGATCGAGGCCACCCTCGGCAGCCGGAAGTCCCACACCAGGTCCTCGTCGAGGAAGGGCGCCACCATCGCGCCCGACGCGCCGTCGACGTGCACCGGGACGTCGAGCCCCGTGCGCTCCTGGAGGGTGTCGAGGGCGGCGCACAGGTCCGCGATCGGCTCGTAGGAACCGTCGAAGGTGGAGCCGAGGATCCCGACGACCCCGATGGTGTTCTCGTCGCACAGCTCGGCCGCCGCCTGCGGGTCGAGATGGAACCGGTCGCCCTCCATCGGGACCAGGCGGGGCTCCACCTCCCAGAAGTTGCAGAACTTGTCCCAGCAGACCTGGACGTTGACACCCATCACGAGGTTCGGGCGGGCGCCCGGGTACCGATCGGCGTTGCGTGTCGCCCAGCGCCGCTTCAGCGCCATCCCCGCGAGCATGCACGCCTCGCTGGAGCCGGTCGTCGAACAGCCCACGGCCGCCGACGGATCCGGCGCGTTCCACAGATCGGCGAGCATCGCCACGCAGCGCCGCTCCAGCTCGGCGGTGCGCGGGTACTCGTCCTTGTCGATCATGTTCTTGTCCCGGCACTCCATCATCAGCACATCGGCCTGCGGCTCCATCCAGGTGGTGACGAAAGTGGCCAGGTTGAGCCGGGAATTGCCGTCCAGCATCAGCTCGTCGTGCACCAGCTGATACGCCGTCGACGGCGACAGCGGCGCGTCGGGCAGCCGGTGCGTGGGCGGGGCGTCGGTCATGCCGCCGACCGGATTCGCCTCGCCGTAGAAGGGGTTCACGGACAGGTGACGCTCGTCGGGGTGCTCGGGACCTTTGTGCAACGACATGGGCCTGCCTCCTGGAGATATGAACGGGTGTCAGCGGACCGGAGTTCCGTCCGCGTGCAACTGCATCTGGGGCCGCCCCGTCACCAGCAACCAGGCCGGCAGCGAGGCGATGCACAACAGGGCGATGATCGAGGGCGAGGCGACCAGGACGGCGGCGGTGAACAGGCTCACCCAGCCCTGCCGGGTGATCGCCAGCAGCACGCCCAGCACGCCCGCCGCAACGCCCACAGCCGGGTGCACGTCCGACACCAGGGCATGGGCCCCGAGCCCGAACGCGGTGCCGACGAAGACGGCCGGGAAGATCCGCCCGCCCCGGAACCCGCAGGACGCGGCGACCACCAGCGCGGCCAGCTTGACCACCGTCATCGTGGCGAACTCCCCGGCCGTCCAGCCGTCCGGGTCGGCCGCCAGTTCCGCGACCTCGTCCAGCCCCTTGAAGAGCGTCAGATGGCCGCCCAGCGCCCCCAGGAGCCCCAGGACGACCCCGCCGACGGGCAGCGCCACCATCGGGTGCCCCAGCCGCCGGAAGACGGCGTGGACGTACGGGAAGACGTAGACGGCGGCCATGGCGAGCACCGCGGCCACCGAGGCGATCACGAGCACCGCCAGCAGATCACCCCAGCCGGGATGTCCGAACGGGGGCAGGTCCAGGTCGAAGGTCGGCTCGGCCACCAGGTCGATGGTCAGCGCTCCCGCGGCGGCCGACACCAGTGGCGCGAACACGTTGTCCCACAGCGCGCCCCGCGTCCCGCGCGCCGCCAGCGCCTCCGACAGCAGCAGCGCCGCCGCGACCGGCGTCCCGAACAGCGCGCCGATCGTCGCCGCCTCCGCCAGCATCGGCCACAGCCGGCCCGGCGCCCGGGGCACCAGGCGATGGCCCAGCCAATAGGCCAGACCCACGTTCACCGCGATGATCGGGTTCTCCGGGCCCAGACTCGGTCCGCCCGCCAGCATCAGCGCCGTCGCCAGCACCAGCCCCGGCAGGACGGAGAGCGGCAGCACGGGCGCGTCCAGGCCGATGGTTGCCGGATCGGGCCCGGCGTGCCCCGGGACCTTCCACACCACCAGACCGACCAGGATCCCGGTGGCGGTGAGCATCACCAGCATCCACAGCACCGAGTACCGGCCCACGCCCAGGGCGTCCGGCAGATCGCCCCAGAGCACGTCCTGGAGCGCCTCGGCCGCCTCGCTCACGCCCAGGAGCAGCAGGCTCGCCATCACGCCGACGATCAGGGCGGGCAGGATCGCCGGCAGCAGCGTGCGCGCCGGGGTCGCCGGGGTGTCGGGCGTCTGTCGCGCGGTTTCCTGGGCCACGGGCTCACGATAAGCGGGCAAAACGGACGCGACATCCGGGGTGGGCCGAGCGCGGCGGGACAACCGGCTTGCACCTCACGCGACGTGAGGACGCACCGTGGAGCGCGTACCGAGAAGGGAGCGGAAGTGAGCTACTCCGTGGGACAGGTCGCCGGTTTCGCCGGAGTGACGGTGCGCACCCTGCACCACTACGACGACATCGGCCTGCTCGCGCCCAGCGAGCGCAGCCACGCGGGCCACCGGCGCTACAGCGACGCCGACCTCGACCGGCTCCAGCAGATCCTGTTCTACCGCGAGCTCGGCTTCCCGCTCGAAGAGGTCGCCGCCCTGCTCGACGACCCGGCCGTGGACCCGCGCGCACACCTGCGCCGGCAGCACGAACTGCTGACCGCCCGGATCGAGAAGCTTCAGAAGATGGCGGCGGCCGTCGAACACGCCATGGAGGCACGCAAGATGGGACTCAACCTCACGCCCGAGGAGAAGTTCGAGGTGTTCGGGGACCACGACCCCGACCAGTACGAGGACGAGGTGCGGGAACGCTGGGGGAACACCGACGCCTACCGGCAGTCACAGCAGCGCACGGCCTCGTACACCAAGGAGGACTGGAAGCGCATCAACGAGGAGATGGAGGCGATCCATCAGCGTATGGCCGACCTGATGACCGACGGCACACCGGCCGGCTCCGAGGCGGCGATGGACACGGCGGAGGAACACCGCCGCTTCATCAACGGCACGTACTACGACTGTTCGCACGAGATGCACACCTGCCTCGGCGAGATGTACGTCGCCGATCCGCGGTTCACCGCGATGTACGACGGCATCAGGCCCGGCCTCGCGGTGTACCTGCGCGACGCCATCCTGGCGAACGCCGCCCGTCACACCTCGTGAGTTCCTGGCCCGCGAGGGACCGTCCGGGTCACTCCCGGGCCAGGACCACCGCGGTCCCGTAGGCGCACACCTCGGTGCCCACGTCGGCCGCCTCGGTCACGTCGAAGCGGAACGCCAGCACGCCGTTCGCGCCACGCGCGCGTGCCTGCTCGACGAGCCGTTCCATGGCCTGGTTACGGGTCTCCACCAGCGTCTTGGTGAGCCCCTTGAGCTCGCCGCCGACCAGCGACTTCAGCCCGGCGCCGATCTGACTGCCGACGTGCCGGGAGCGCACGGTCAGTCCGAAGACCTCGCCGACGACCTCCGTGACCCGGTGTCCGGGGACGTCGTTCGTGGTCACTACCAGAACGTCGGGTCGGGGCCCCTGCCCGCCGCCGTAATCTTCGATGCCCATGACTCACAGCTTTGTCCCAGCGGGGGCACAGTGCATCCTGAACGCGTCCATGGAACCTGGGCGGCCACTGCGGCGTTGATATTTTTGACCCGCCCGTCACAGCCCGCCCGCCCCTTCCCCGCAGGAGCCACAGTCACGTGACCACGCTTGCGCTCGGCCCCGAGTGGCTCAGCCCGGACTATCTGATCCAGACCTTCAGCCTCCCCGGCATCCTGCTGATCGTCTTCGCCGAGTCCGGCCTCTTCGCGTTCCTGCCAGGAGACTCCCTGCTGTTCACGGCGGGTCTGTTCGTGGCCGAGGGGACTTACATCAGCCAGCCCCTGTGGCTGGTCTGCACGCTCATCGTGCTGGCCGCCGTCATCGGCGACCAGGTCGGCTACATGATCGGCAAGTTCTTCGGCCCGAAGCTCTTCAGCCGGCCCAACTCCAGACTCTTCAAACAGGAGAACCTGGAGAAGGCACACGAGTTCATGGAGAAGTACGGCCCGAAGGCGATCGTCCTCGCCCGTTTCGTGCCGATCGTGCGCACCTTCGCCCCCATCGTGGCGGGCGCCGGCCGTATGAAGTACGCCACGTTCCTCACGTACAACGTCATCGGCGGCATCGCCTGGGGCACCGGCGTCACCCTCGCGGGCTACTGGCTCGGCCAGATCGAGTTCATCAAGAAGAACGTCGAGCCGATCCTCGTCCTGATCGTCCTCATCTCGGTGGTCCCGATCATCATCGAGTTCCTGCGGGAACGCGCCAAGAAGAAGCGCGCGGCGGCCGAGGCTCCCGCCGCCGTACAGCACCAGCAGACCCCGCAGATGGACGACGCGACGACCCAGCTCCGCCGCATCCCCTCCGACGACCAGCCCCAGCAGCAGTACGGCAACCAGTACGGCGAGCAGTACGGCGAGCAGGGCGGTCAGCAGCAATACGGCTACGACCAGCAGTACTACGGCCAGCAGCAGCCCCCACAGCAGCCGTACGCCCAGCAGTACCCCCAGGGCTACGGGCAGCAGAACCAGCAGTACCCGCCGAACCAGGGCTACTGAAACGCCCCCAGGAAGCCGACCGAGCCGCCAGGCGCTCAGAAACCTCGAGTGCGCTTGGCGGCTCGCCGCTTTTCCGGCGACCCGATCCGCAGGAACAACCGCGAGATCTCAGCCCCGAGGTTCACCCCGATGGCGATGGCCATGGCCAAGGAAGCCGCCGTGGCCAGCGAGACCAGCCCCGCGTCCACCTTGTTCTGCGCGATCGACAACAGCCCGAAATACGTCGCGGAACCCGGCAGCAAGGGCCCGATCGCCGCGGTGGTGTACGGCAACGCCGACGCGAACCGATACCGCGCCATCAACTGCCCGAACAACCCCACCAGCCCCGCCGCGACAGCCGTAGAGGCAACCGGCGAGAACCCACCGGTGTAGTGCATGGCGCCGTACACGACCCAGGCGACGCCGCCGTTGAGGGTCACGGCGAGCACGGTGGATCGTTCCTGCTGGAGCAGCACCGCGAAGGTCAGGGACAGCAGCATCGACGCGGCGATCTGCCAGTACGGCCGTGGGGAGATGTTCAGCGCCGCGTCCGGGTCCAGCTTGGCGCCCAGGTTCACGCCGAAGTACAGGACCACCAGCACCCCGGCCACGATGCCGACGAAGAAGTACAGGACTTCAAGCAGCCGCGCGGACGCGGTGATGTAGAACCCGGTCAACCCGTCCTGCACGCCCGCCACCAGCGCCCGCCCGGGCAGCAGCGCGAACAGCCCACCGGTGATGACCGCGGACGCCTTCACATCGACGTGCGCCAATGTCAGCGCGACCCCCATCGCGGCCGGCGGCATCGCGGCCACCGTGAACTGGTAGAACTCCGGCAGACCGCGCCCCGCGCACAGCCAGGCCAGCCGGTCGCCGAGCATCGCGCCCAGCATGGCGGCGATGAAGACGATCACGTCACCACCGACCAGCACGGAGGCCGCCCCCGCGAGCAGCCCGCTCGCTCCGGTCAGCACCCAGGTCGGATACGGGTGCCGGTTGCGGCGGATCTCCGCGAGCCGCCCGTACGCCTCCTCCAGGGAGATGTGGCTCTCCGGGTCGCTGAGGTCGTCGACGAGCTGGTACACGGCCGCCAGGCGCGTGTAGTCGGTGCCGCGCCGCCGTACCGTACGCGCCGCCGACACCGGATCGTCCACCAGCGACGGCTGGTACGAGATCGACAGCAGCGTGAAGGTGACGTTCGGCTCGCAGCGGTCCAGGCCGTAGGACCGGCAGACCGCGAACATCGCGGCCTCCACGTCCTCCGCGCCCTCACCGCCCGCCAGCAGCAACTCGCCGATACGCAGGGTCATGTCGAGCACGCGCGGGACGGCCGGACCCTCCTCCTCCGCCCGCGGCATCCGCTCCGGCGCGGGCCGCTCGGCCACCGGCATGCGCAGCATGGTGCGCATCCGGTCCTGCCAGGGCAGATCCTTGGTCAGGCTGACCTGCGGTATGCCGTTGGGGGGCGTGAACGCGGGCGGAGAGTCCGCGACGCCGTACAGGCTGGGTGTGCTGAACGCCGAGCCCTCCGACTCGGCGGACGGCGGATGCGGCACATCCAGCCCCGTGGGAAGGGCGAACTCGGACGTGGTCTCCGACTCGCTGTCCCCCACCTCGATCCCGGCGGGCGGGGTGAAGGCCATCCTCGCCTCGTCCGACTGCGGCTTGCGGTCCTCCACGTCCGTCACCTGCGTAACACTCCCTGTACGACACCTCCTGCCGCACTCAGTATGCGCACAGACACACGAACGGGCCGCACGCGCACGCGTGCAGCCCGTTCACATGGCCAAAGAGCCAGGGTGTGCCTCAGTGGCCGCCCTGGTCCTTGAAGCGCTTGTAGGACCGCTCGATCTCGGCCTCGGCCTCGGTGCGGCCCACCCAGTCGGCGCCCTCGACGGACTTGCCCGGCTCCAGGTCCTTGTAGACCTCGAAGAAGTGCTGGATCTCCAGGCGGTCGAACTCCGACACGTGGTGGATGTCACGCAGGTGCTCCACGCGCGGGTCGGACGCCGGCACGCACAGCAGCTTGTCGTCGCCGCCGGCCTCGTCCGTCATCCGGAACATGCCGATGGCGCGGCACTTGATGAGGCAGCCCGGGAAGGTCGGCTCCTCCAGGATGACCAGCGCGTCCAGCGGGTCGCCGTCCTCGCCGAGGGTGTTCTCGACGAAGCCGTAGTCGGCCGGGTAGCTGGTCGAGGTGAAGAGTCGACGGTCCAGGCGGATCCGACCGGTCTCGTGGTCCACCTCGTACTTGTTCCGCGAACCCTTCGGGATCTCGATCGTGACGTCGAACTCCACCGGTGGCTCCTCCATGATCAACACATAGTTCTGGTGGTTAAGTGTCCCTCACGCAGGTGTGTGATCGCGAAAGGGGCTGGTGGTCGTGCCAGAGCTGAGGCCTTGGCGAGCCGCGAGACCGCATGTGACGCGGGTCGCGAGCGCCGTACGACCGCGTCTGGCGCGGGCCGCGGACGCCGTACGGCCACGTCTGGCACGCGCCGCGACGACCGCGAAACCGCGGGTCGCACGGCTCGCGCGAGCCGTCTCACCGCAGGCCGCGCGGACACGCAGGCCGAAGACCTGGCAGTACACCGCGGGCGCCGCCACCGCCGGACTGGCGCTGGCCGCCGGAGTGGTGACCGCCGCCGGTCCCTGGGACTCCACCGGTCAGCGTACGGCCGAGCGGGACTGGGCGGCCGCCCAGGAGGGCACGGGTGGCGCAGATCACGGTCGTTCTGCCGATACGTCCGATTCCGCGGACACGGGAGCCGGGGAACCCGGCCCCGCGCCCAGCGCGGCCTCCGTCCTGACCGGCCTCGGCGGCGGCGCCGGCGCCGTGAACTCGGCCCCGGACGGCAAGGCCGTCGCCGGCCTCGTGGGCCCGCTCCTGGACGACCCGACGCTCGGCCGGACCTCGGCGGCGATCGTCGACGTGGCGACCGGCAAGCGCCTCTACGGCGACGCGGCCGGCGAGGCCCTCACACCCGCCTCCACTACGAAGATCGCCACCGCCGCGGCAGCCCTCGCCGCGATGGGCCCCGACCACCGCCTCACCACCCGCACCGCCCTGGAACCGGGCACCGGGGAACTGGTCCTGGTCGGCGGCGGCGACCCCACGCTCACGGCCCGCGAGGACGCCGAAGGCTGGGCGAGCCTGCGCGAACTGGCCGACGGCACCGCCGAAGCGCTGAAGAAGCGGGACGTACGCGAGGTCACCCTCTCGTACGACAAGACGCTCTACGCCGGCCCCGAACTGCACCCCATCGGAGAGAACGGCAACCTCGCCCCGGTCAGCGCCCTCATGGTCGACGAGGCCCGCACGGACGACTCCACCAGCGGGCCGGTGAAGCGGATGGAGGACCCGGCGAAGGACGCGGCGACCCAGTTCGCGGCCCTCCTCGCGGACCGCGGCATCAGGACGACCGCCCCCGGCCCGTCGAAGGCGACGAGCCGAGCCGAGCCGCTCGCCCAGGTCACCTCACCCCCGATGTCCTCCCTGGTCGAGCGGATGCTCACCAACAGCGACAACGACATCGCCGAGCACCTCGCCCGCCAGACCGCCCTGGCGAGCGGCGCGCGCGCCGACTTCGACGGCGCGGGCGAGGCGATCGGGACCCAACTGAGGAAGCTCGGGCTGCCGGTGACGGGCGCCGACTTCGAGGACGGCAGCGGCCTCGACCGCGACGACAAACTCACGGCGGACCTGCTCACGGCCCTCCTGGCCAAGGCGGCCGACCCGACCCGCCCCGAACTCCGCCCGGTGCTGACCGGCCTGCCGGTGGCCGGCTTCACCGGCACCCTCAGCAGCCGCTACACCGACGGCGCGGCCGGCATCGTCCGGGCCAAGACCGGCACCCTGACGGGCGTGAACTCCCTGGCCGGCACCGTCGTGGACCAGGACGGCCGGCTGCTCGCCTTCGCGTTCCTGTCGACGGGCGAGGACACGGAGTCGGCCCGGGCGGCGCTGGACAGGACGGCGACGGCACTGGCGTCGTGCGGCTGCGGCTAGCCGCACGGCCGGGGCAGAACTGGGGCAGGGGGCCGGGGGAGCAGGATGGGGGGGCCGTTCCCCACCACCGCCCCCGCCCCACCCGGCCCACACACGTCACCGCCGACCGAGCCGACCTCTCACGGCCTGCCCCAAGTGGGAACGCTCACGTACGGTTGACACATGACGAGCGTCGGTGGTGCCGAGATGGTCGACTGGAATCTCGCGGTGGCGACCGCGACCCGGCTCGTACGGCCGGGCCCCGAGGTGAGCCGCGACGAGGCCAGGGCCGTCGTCGCCGAGCTGCGCCGACATGCCAAGGCCTCGGAGGAACACGTCCGGGGCTTCACCCGTTTGGGCACGGACGAGATCCACGACACCCCCGTCCTCGTCGTGGACCGCCCCGGCTGGGTCCGCGCGAACGTCGCCGGGTTCCGCGAGATCCTCAAGCCCCTCCTCGACAAGATGCAGGAGCGGCGCACCGGCACCCCCGGCGGCGCCGTCCTCGGCGCGGTCGGCGGCAAGGTCACCGGCGTGGAACTCGGGATGCTGCTGTCCTTCCTCGCCTCCCGCGTCCTTGGCCAGTACGAGACCTTCGCCCCGGCCACCCGCGAACTCCCCGCGGGCGAGAGCGGCGCCGGCCGCCTGCTCCTCGTCGCCCCCAACATCGTGCACGTGGAGCGCGAACTCGACGTACATCCCCATGACTTCCGCCTGTGGGTGTGCCTGCACGAGGAAACCCACCGCACCCAGTTCAGCGCGGTGCCCTGGCTGCGGGACCACTTGGAGGGCGAAATCCAGTCTTTCTTGGGGGAGACGGATGTCGACCCCATGACCGTCCTGGAGCGCATCCGCGAAGCCGCCCAGTCCCTCTCGGGCGGCCGGCCCGAGGCCGAGGAGGACGACGGCGGACGGTCCTTCGTCGAACTGGTGCAGACCCCCGCCCAGCGGGAGATCCTCGGCCGCCTCACCGCGGTGATGTCCCTGCTGGAGGGCCACGCCGACTTCGTGATGGACGGCGTCGGCCCGTCCGTCGTGGCGTCCGTCGCCGAGATCCGCGAGAAGTTCCAGCAGCGGCGCGCCAAGGGCGCCTCCCGGCTCGACATGGCCCTGCGCAAACTGCTCGGCCTGGATGCGAAACTCAGGCAGTACCGCGACGGCGAACGCTTCGTACGGTCCGTGGTGGACCAGGTCGGCATGGACGGCTTCAACCGCGTGTGGACGTCCCCGAACACCCTCCCCACCAAGGCGGAGATCGCCAAACCGGCGGACTGGATCGCGCGGGTGCACCGCAAGGCGGAGTCGTGAAACGCGCGCCGAGTCGCGCATCTCATACGAAGGTCGTGAACCGAATCCGGCCGACGGCAGGCGAACGCCCCTTCAATCACCCGTCCGAGGGACCGTGAGCCATGGGTAGGCGTGCGATGCTCGGGGAACGGCCCGGTTCTGTCACCATCTACACACTCTGAGTGACCGAACTCGGGCTCACCCCCCGACAATTTCATGAAGGGAACCGGACATGGGTCCCCATCCTGCGGTCGCGGCGATACGCCTGGCGGTTCGCCGCGTCCTCCACGACATCCTCAACGAACACAGCCGCACCACCGACGCACCCGCGCCCAGCAGTCCGCGCGCGGTCGCGCTCCAGGCGCCGCCCGTGCCCGCGACCGGCGCCGCACGCGCCCTCTTCGACACGGCGCTCGCACCGCCGTACGAGCTCTCCCGCCCGATCGAGCACGAGCCCCCGCGCGCCGCCCCGCACGAGCGGCCCCCCTCCCCGCTCGTGCTCGCGGCGTGCTCCGGCGGAGCCGACTCCATGGCCCTCGCCTCCGCCCTCGCGTTCGAAGCCCCCAAACTCGGCCTGCGCGCCGGCGCCGTCACCGTCGACCACGGTCTCCAGCCCGGCTCCGATCTGCGCGCCGAGGAAGTCGCCCTGCGCCTGCGCGAACTCGGCCTCGACCCGGTCGAGTCCATCGCCGTGGCCGTCGGCCGCGCGGGCGGCCCCGAGGCCGCGGCCCGCGACGCCCGCTACGCCGCCCTCGACGCCGCGGCCGAACACCACGGCGCCACGGCCGTCCTGCTCGGCCACACCCGCGACGACCAGGCCGAGACCGTCCTGCTCGGCCTCGCCCGCGGCTCCGGCATCCGCTCCCTGTCCGGAATGGCCGCGGTCTCGGGGGCCGGCGGCCGTTACCGCCGCCCCTTCCTCGGCCTCGACCGGCAGACCGCCCGCAAGGCCTGCATGGTCCAGTCCCTGCCGGTCTGGGACGACCCGCACAACTCCGATCCCGCGTACACCAGGTCGCGCCTGCGCCAGGAGGGCCTGCCCGCCCTGGAGAAGGCGCTCGGCAAGGGCGTCGTGGAGGCCCTCGCCCGCACCGCCCAGCTCTCCCGCGACGACGCCGACGCCCTCGACGCCTGGGCCAGCCAGGCCGAGGCCGCCGTACGGGATGCGACCGGCCTGCTGGAGTGCGCCAAGCTGTACGCGCTGCCGCCCGCCGTACGCCGCCGGATCCTGCGCCGCGCCGCCATCGAGGCCGGTGCGCCCGCCGGTTCGCTGTTCGCCCGCCACATCGAGGAAGTCGACCGTCTGATCACCGGCTGGCGCGGCCAGGGAGCCATCAATCTCCCCGGCAAGGTCGTCGCCCAGCGCCAGGGTGGCAGACTGGTGATTCGGCAAGGCTGATTCCCGACCCCTCCGAAGCACATCGCGGAGGGGCCGGCGAGCCGACAATGCGGGACGACCGACCGAAAGTGATGCGGGTGGACGCGAAAGACATGGGTGCCGACCTCCAGCAGGTGCTCATCACCAAAGAAGAGATCGACGCGAAGCTGGCCGAGCTGGCCGCGAAGATCGACGCGGAGTACGAGGGCAAGGACCTGCTCATCGTCGGCGTCCTCAAGGGCGCGGTGATGGTCATGGCCGACCTCGCCCGGTCGCTGTCCACCCCCGTCACCATGGACTGGATGGCCGTGTCGTCGTACGGCGCCGGCACCCAGTCCTCCGGTGTCGTGCGGATCCTCAAGGACCTGGACACCGACATCAAGGGCAAGCACGTCCTGATCGTCGAGGACATCATCGACTCCGGACTGACCCTGTCCTGGCTGCTGTCCAACCTCGGCTCGCGCGAGCCGGAGTCGCTCAAGGTGTGCACCCTGCTGCGCAAGCCGGACGCCGCGAAGGTCGACATCGACGTCGAGTGGGTCGGCTTCGACATCCCCAACGAGTTCGTCGTCGGCTACGGCCTCGACTACGCCGAGAAGTACCGCAACCTCCCGTTCGTCGGTACGCTCGCGCCCCACGTCTACGGCGGCTGAGTCCGACGGTCCGCGCCCGCGGACCCGAAGGGCCCAAGCCTCGTACGAATATCGGGAACCCCGGCGGGCCTCGCGCCGTTGGAGCATGCAGACGGGCTTGCCAGCCGTCCCGTGCGGCTACGCGCGACAAAGCTGGGGTACCGTCAGAAGAACTGTCTTATCAAACTCACTATGGCAGGAGGGACGGGGCGGCACCGCTCCGTATGGATGGACGTGAAGCGATACTTCCGTGGGCCGGTCATGTGGATCGTGCTGGCCGTCCTTGCCGTGGTCGTGTTGATGCAGGTCGTCGGCTCGTCCGGCGGCTACAAGACGGTGGACACCGGCCAGGTCGTCCAGGCGATCAATGACAACAAGGTCGAGTCGGCCAAGATCACCACCGGCGACGAGCAGACCATCAAGGTCCAGCTCAAGGACGGCGTAAAGGTCGAGGGCGCCGACAAGATCCAGGCGAGCTATATCGGCGACCAAGGCGTGACCATCGCCAGCACGCTGCAGAACAAATACCAGGACAAGCAGATCCCGGACGGCTACACGGTCTCGCCGTCCAAGCAGAACCCGTTCGTCGGGATCCTGCTCTCCCTGCTTCCCTTCGTCCTCATCGTGGTCGTCTTCCTGTTCCTGATGAATCAGATGCAGGGCGGCGGCTCCCGGGTCATGAACTTCGGCAAGTCCAAGGCGAAGCTCATCACCAAGGACACCCCGAAGACGACGTTCTCCGACGTCGCCGGCTCGGACGAGGCCGTCGAGGAACTGCAGGAGATCAAGGAGTTCCTCCAGGAGCCGGCCAAGTTCCAGGCCGTCGGCGCCAAGATCCCCAAGGGCGTACTGCTCTACGGGCCTCCTGGCACCGGTAAGACGCTCCTCGCGCGCGCCGTCGCCGGCGAGGCGGGCGTCCCCTTCTACTCGATCTCCGGTTCCGACTTCGTCGAGATGTTCGTGGGTGTCGGTGCCTCCCGAGTCCGAGACCTGTTCGAGCAGGCCAAGGCGAACGCCCCGGCGATCGTCTTCGTCGACGAGATCGACGCGGTCGGCCGCCACCGCGGCGCCGGCCTCGGCGGCGGACACGACGAGCGCGAACAGACCCTGAACCAGCTGCTCGTCGAGATGGACGGCTTCGACGTCAAGGGCGGCGTGATCCTGATCGCCGCGACGAACCGCCCCGACATCCTCGACCCGGCCCTTCTGCGCCCCGGCCGCTTCGACCGCCAGATCGCGGTCGACCGCCCGGATATGCAGGGCCGTCTGGAGATCCTCAAGGTTCACCAGAAGGGCAAGCCGGTCGCCCCGGACGTCGACCTGTCGGCGGTCGCCCGCCGTACGCCCGGCTTCACCGGCGCGGACCTGAGCAACGTCCTCAACGAGGCCGCGCTGCTCACGGCCCGCTCGGACAAGAAGCTGATCGACAACCACATGCTGGACGAGGCCATCGACCGCGTCGTGGCGGGCCCGCAGAAGCGGACCCGGATCATGTCGGACAAGGAAAAGAAGATCACCGCGTACCACGAGGGCGGACACGCCCTGGTCGCGGCGGCCTCCCCGAACTCCGACCCGGTCCACAAGATCACGATCCTGTCCAGAGGCCGCGCCCTCGGCTACACGATGGTCCTGCCGGACGAGGACAAGTACTCCACGACCCGCAACGAGATGCTGGACCAGCTGGCCTACATGCTGGGCGGCCGCGCGGCCGAGGAGCTCGTCTTCCACGACCCGACCACGGGCGCGGCGAACGACATCGAGAAGGCCACGGCCACGGCCCGCGCGATGGTCACGCAGTACGGCATGACCGAGCGCCTCGGTGCCATCAAGTTCGGCGGCGACAACACCGAGCCGTTCCTCGGACGTGAGATGGCTCACCAGCGCGACTACTCGGAAGAGGTCGCCGCGCTGGTGGACGAGGAAGTCAAGAAGCTCATCGAGAACGCGCACAACGAGGCCTGGGAGATCCTGGTCGAGAACCGCGACGTCCTCGACAACCTGGTCCTTCAGCTGCTGGAGAGGGAGACGCTGGGCAAGGAAGAGATCGCCGAGATCTTCGCCCCCATCGTCAAGCGTCCGCCCCGGCCCGCCTGGACCGGCTCCTCCCGCCGCACGCCGTCCACCCGTCCGCCGGTGCTCTCCCCGAAGGAGCTCGCACTGACGAACGGCGCCAACGGCGCGACGCCGGCGATCAGCACCGCCAAGTCGACGCTGACGGAGCCCGCCCCGGCAGCCGAGCCGGCCCCCGAGGAGCGCCCCGAGAGCTGACGCCCGGCCCCCGGTGACCTCACCGGCCCGGAATGGATGCCGCGCCCCCCTGGTTTTAGCCTGGGGGGCGCGGCATTTTGGTATGTCCGCAGATCAGACGCGCACGTGGCCCACACGCGCGCGACCCGCACAGAAACGAGGCACCACATGACCGACCCCGTGACGCTGGACGGCGAGGGCAGCATCGGAGAGTTCGACGAGAAGCGCGCCGAGAACGCCGTACGCGAACTGCTGATCGCGGTCGGAGAGGATCCGGACCGTGAGGGGCTCAGGGAGACGCCGGCGCGGGTGGCGCGGGCTTATCGGGAGCTCCTGGCGGGGCATACGCAGGCGCCCGAGGATGTCCTGACGACTACGTTCGACATCGGCCATGACGAGATGGTGCTGGTCAAGGACATTGAAATCGTATCTTTGTGCGAACATCACATGTTGCCATTTCATGGCGTAGCTCACATTGGGTACATTCCCGCCGAAAGCGGCAAGATCACGGGTCTGTCGAAGCTCGCGCGACTGGTTGAGGTGTTTGCCCGCCGACTGCAGGTGCAGGAACGACTCACCACCCAGGTCGCCGACTCCCTCATGAAGATCCTCGAGGCCCGTGGTGTGATCGTCGTCATTGAGGCCGAGCACATGTGTATGTCGGTGCGAGGAATTCGCAAGCCGGGCGCCAAGACGACGACGTCGGCGGTGCGGGGCCAGCTTCGGGACGCTACGACCCGTGCCGAGGCAATGAGCCTGATACTGGCGCGCTGAGCTGATTGTCAGTGGTGCCCGATATCGTCCTTGATCAGTGAGCTATCGCTGATCAAGGGGGTTCGCGGTGGGGTACGGCCTGCCCAGCAAGCAGACGGTGAACGCTGTTGATGGCCGCTTGCAGGCGCGCGATGTCCGGGTGGGCTGCCGTCTCTGGACGTTGGATGGGGAGCGCACGGTCCAGACCACGGTCGCGGGGGTCGCCACGGTCCGGGTCCGCGAGGTGGTCGACGTCGTGACCGATCACGTGACGTTCACGGTGGCACCCGACCAGATGCTGGGCACGCCCGATGGGTGGGTTCACGCGAGGGATGCCACGGGGACGGTGCTCGCCTGGACGCAGGCGCGGAAGTTGCGTCGCATACGGTTGATCATCAAGCCGGGATATGGGCTGGGCTACCTGATCGGGGCCAACTGCGCGGACGGGACGGTCGGCAAGAACTACGTGTCCCTGGTGGTCAATGACGAGGTGTTCGCCGCGCGCTTTGCGGCGTGTCTCACCTCTGCCACTGGGCTGCCTGCTCGTCTGGAGGCAGTGACGCGGCCTTCCGGCTACCTCCAGCGGGATGCTCCGGGCTTTCGCATGCGCGTGGTGTCGTCCTATCTGGCCGACTTGATGAGGCAGTACGTGGGCGGGGACGCGCACCACATGCGGCAGCGATTTCCGCGGGTTGTCCTTCGGGACAGGGAAACGTTCGAAGGCTTTCTGGACGGCTACACGGACGGTGATGGATTCCGTTCCAAGACCTGGTCCGGTCGCCTGCTGGTCAGCGGGAACGTGCCGTTCCTTTCGGAGCTGGCGCAAGTGGTGGGCGCAAGGTTCACTCCGCGGGCCAATGGATTGGCGTCACACCTGGTCGTGGCCGACAGTTGGACCTCGCGAGGGACGTTCAAAACCGAGCAGCACTCCCTGCAGCTCCGAGAGTCGGGCTGGGCACAGGTCCACGAGGTGCGGCGGCGGATCGCCGTGAACAAACCGTTCACCCTCTACAGCTACCGCCTCGATCCCCACCCCGGCTTCCTGGTCAACGGCCACCTTGCTCGCCAACCATGGTGAAACAGGCGCTGTCAGACCGTCGGCGCCGTCCCAGCTCCATTGTGTTCGTCGTCCTCCGGGAGTTTGCAGACCCGTTCCAGGAAGATGGCCGCCGCTATCACGCCGAGGCCTGCCAGGACTGAGAAGCCGGCGTAGATGGCCTGGTCGCGGCGGGCGGGGATGTCGAGGGATTCCAGGAGGAAGACGCCCGTGCCGCCGTACATGCCGGCGACCAGGGCGGCGACCAGGGCGCTGGCCTGGCCGAAGACGACCGCGCGGGCGGCCATCATGGGGTCGACGCCCTTGGCCTCGGGGCGGCGTTCGCGTTGGGCCTTGAGGCGGGCGCGGATCGAGAGCGCCGTGGACAGCAGGACCACGGCGATGACCGCCAGGACGATGGGGGCGGCCAGGGGGACGCTGGGCAGGGTCCCGACGGAGTTCCAGAGGCGGGCGCCCGCCCATGACAGGACTCCGGCGACGATGAACACGCCGATCAGCGTCCTGATGCGCAGCTCTCTCACGGTGTTCCTTCAGCTCCCCCGGGTCCCCGCGGATGGTGGTCGTCTTGACCTTAACGACTATTCGGGCAGCTGGAGTTCCAGGTCCGTGCGCGGCGCGACGCCGTGCCGGGTGACCGCGCCGAGCAGGTCGGCGACCGCGCCGCGGCCCGGCAACTGGGCCTCGGGTTCCAGGTCGTGCCAGGGGGCGAGGACGAAGGCGCGCTCGTGGGCGCGCGGGTGGGGGAGAGTGAGGTGCGGGTCGTCGGAGACGACATCGGCGTAGGCGACGATGTCGACGTCGAGGGTGCGCGCGCCCCAGCGCTCGTCGCGGACCCGGTGGAAGGCCTCCTCGACCGCGTGCGCGCGCTCCAGCAGGGAGGACGGGGGGAGCGTGGTCTTGAGGACCACGATCGCGTTGAAGTAGGAGGGCTGGCTGCCCGGCTCCACGCCCCATGGCTCCGTCTCGTAGACGGGGGAGACCGCCTTGATGCGCACGCCCGGGGTGTCCTCCAGCGCGTCGATGGCGCCCTGGAGGGTTTCCAGCCGGTTGCCGAGGTTGGCGCCGAGGGAGATCACGGCCCGTTTGGGGTTGTGGAGGGTGGTGTCGGCGGCGTCGACCTGGTCGACGACGGAGGCGGGTACCGGCTGTACGGTCGGGTCGCTGGGGCCCTTGATGAAGGGTGCAGTCATACTCGGCTCCGGGTGATGGTGACGGTCACGTCGTCGAAGGGGACCGTGATCGGCGCGTCCGGTTTGTGGACGGTGACCTCGACCTCGTGGACTCCTTCGTGCTTCAGACAGGCCTGGGCGACGCGCTCGGCGAGCGTCTCGATGAGGTTGACCGGTTCGCCTTCGACGACGGCCACGACCTCCTCCGCCACGATGCCGTAGTGCACGGTCTTCGCCAGGTCGTCGTCGGCGGCGGCAGGCCGGGTGTCCAGGCCCAGGACGAGGTCCACGACGAAGGTCTGGCCCTCCCTGCGTTCCTCGGGGAACACACCGTGGTACCCGCGGGCCTTGAGGCCGCGCAGCGCGACACGATCCACGCGAATCACTCCTGCAATCGTCGGTTACGGCCGGCCGATGCCGTGTGCGGGCGGCACACCGGCCTCGCACGAATCTACCTGCGGGCACTGACAGGGCCGGGTCACGGGGGCGTGGCCCGGCCGCGGCCGACAGGATTCATCGCGTGTTTCCCCTGGGGAACCCGGCGGCTCATGGGTTGGTAGCCGCCCCTACCCGCACACACGTGATTCCAACCACTCGTTGGTCCCTACGGAGCGCCTACCCACTCAGGACGGGGTCTCGTCGCTGTCGTCCTCGTCGTTTTCGGCCAGAACCGGTGAGGCGTGGTGCGACCACATCTTCCAGCCCTCGGGTGTGCGCCGGAACACGTTCGTGGCGACCACGAGCTGGCCCACGAGCGGGCCGAGCTCCTCGCCGGCGTCGGGTGCCGGGCCGCCGCTGAGGATGTTCTCGGTGCAGGTCACCAGGGCGGTGTCGCCGGTGACGGAGACATGTACGTCGGTGAGGAAGAATTGGATGTAGTCGGTGTTCGCCATGATCAGCGCGTACGACCTCAGGACCTCGCCGCGTCCGGTGAGTACCGGCCAGCCGGGGTGCACACAGGAGACCACGCCGGCGTCGGCCGGGTCGTGGTAGGTCTCGTCGACGCCGAGGTCGGACGGGGTGAGCCAGAGCGAGGACACCGTTTCGAAGTCGCCGCGCTCCACCGCTTCGTAGAAGGCGGTGTTGGCTGCCTCCACTTGTTCGACGTCGGTGTGGGGGGCGCTCACCGGGCTCCTTCGGAGCCGTGCGCGCTGCCGCGCTCGGCGTTCGCGCTCTGCGCGTTCTCGGTGTCGCGTGCTTCTTCGATGGCGCGTGCGACGCGTACCGCGTCCGCCGTGGCGCGCACCTCGTGCACACGCACCGCCCACGCTCCGGCGTGCGCCGCGAGGGCGGAGACGGCGGCCGTGGCGGCGTCGCGCTCCCGGGCGGGCGGCGGTGCGGCCGCCGGGCCGGCGAGGACACGGCCGAGGAACCGCTTTCGGGAGGCTGCGACGAGGAGCGGGTGGCCGAGGCGGAGCAGGCGGTCGAGGTGGGCGAGCAGGACGAGGTCGTGTTCGGCGTCCTTGGAGAAGCCGAGGCCGGGGTCGACGACGATGCGGTCCGGGGCGATGCCGCCCTCCAGAACGGCCTCCACGCGCGCGTGCAGTTCGTCGACGACCTCGGCGACGACGTCGTCGTACACGCCCTTGACGTTCCCGCCTTCGAGGAAGCCGCGCCAGTGCATGACGACGAAGGGGGCGCCGGCGTCGGCGACGACCGGGATCATCGCGGGGTCGGCGAGGCCGCCGCTGACGTCGTTGACGAGGGCGGCGCCGGCGGCGAGGGCCTGCTCGGCGACGGAGGCGCGCATGGTGTCGACGGAGACCGTGACGCCCTCGGCGGCGAGGCCGCGGACGACGGGGACGACGCGGCGCAGTTCCTCGTCCTCGTCGACCCGGGTGGCGCCGGGGCGGGTGGACTCGCCGCCGACGTCGACGAGGTCGGCGCCCTCCTCGACCAGGGCGAGGCCGTGCTTGACGGCGGACGTGGTGTCGAACCAGCGGCCGCCGTCGGAGAAGGAGTCGGGGGTCACGTTCACGACTCCCATGACCGCGCAGCGATCCCACTCGGGAAGGCCCGCGACGCGCCCGCGTCCGCTCTGCTTGCTCATACGTTCAGCGTAGGCCCAGCCAGGGCCGCGACGTGCCGCGGCCCGAGCGGGAGCCCCGGGGGGTGGGGGTGGGCTCCCGCTCGGGCCGGTCCGGGGCGGCCGCGGCCTCGGTCACGCCGCGCGGACGTCGCGCTCCGCCACGCGGTGCGCACAGGGGCGCGGCGCTGCCTTGCGGCGGCGCAGGAAGCGCGGCAGCGGCAGGGCCAGGTTCACGAAGCCCTCCGCCTGCATGGCGGCGATGCCGAGGCGGGGCAGGTCGGCCGAGGCGCGGTAGACCACGAAGCGGGGCTCCCAGCGGGGCTGGAACTTGGCGTTGAACTTGTACAGGGACTCGATCTGGAACCAGCGGGAGAGGAACACCAGCAGGCCCCGCCAGGCGCGCAGCACCGGGCCCGCGCCGATCTTCTCGCCGCGTGCCAGCGCCGAGCGGAACATGGCGAAGTTGAGCGACACGCGCGCGATGTCGAACTTCGGGGCGGCTTGGAGCGCGGCCACGATCAGCAGCTCGTTCATGCCGGGGTCCGCCGAGCGGTCGCGGCGCATCAGGTCCAGGGAGACCCCGTCCGTGCCCCACGGCACGAAGTGGAGGATCGCCTTGAGGTCGCCGTACGGACCCGGCTCGTCGTCCGTCTTGTGGGCGGTGGCGATGAGACAGTCGCCGTCGGCCGGGTCGCCGACGCGGCCGAGGGCCATGGAGAATCCGCGCTCGGTGTCGGTGCCGCGCCAGTCGTCGGCGGCCTGCCGGATGCGCTCCAGCTCGGTCTCGCCGAGGTCACGGACACGGCGTACCCGGGTCTCGTAACCGGCGCGCTCGATGCGCTTGACCATCTGACGCACGTTGCGCATCGCGCGGCCGGCGAGCGAGAAATCCGGGACGTCCACCACCGCCTCGTCGCCCAGTTCGAGGGCGTCGAGCCCGGTCTCGCGGGTCCACACCTCGGCGCCGGTCTCGGAGCAGCCCATGACGGCGGGGGTCCAGGAGTGGGCCTTGGCCTCGTCCATGAAGCGCTCGATGGCGCCGGGCCATGCCTCGACGTCGCCGATGGGGTCGCCGCTGGCGAGCATCACGCCGGAGACGACGCGGTAGGTCACCGCCGCCTTGCCGCTGGGGGAGAAGATGACGGCCTTGTCGCGGCGCAGCGCGAAGTGGCCGAGGGAGTCGCGGCCGCCGTGCTTGGCCAGCAGGGCGCGCAGGCGTTCCTCGTCGTCCTCGGTGAGGTGTGCGGCGGGGTGTTCGGGGCGGAAGGCGAAGTAGATCGTCGTGACCGCGGTGATCCAGCCGAGGGCGCCGAGCGAGAAGGCGACCGTCCAGGAGGTGTTGCCCTGGTAGTCGACCGGGCCCTCGAAGCCGAACAGGCCGTACAGGACGTGGGTGATGCGGTCGGCCAGGCTCGGGTCGCCGACCAGGGTGTTCGGGTGGGCGCTGACGATGATCAGCCCGAGGGCGAGCGAACCGGCGCCCATGAGGACGAAGTTGGCCAGCGCCCGCCATCGGCTGCGTGGGTCGGGCAGGGCCTCGAACTGGTCGCGGTGGCGCAGCAGGGGTGCGAGCAGCGCGAGGGAGATCAGGACGCCGATGATGGAGTGGCGGTACGTGAACTGCGCCACCGCTCCGGCAGGGAGCAGAACGACGGCCGCGCGCCAGGCCCTGCGCTTGCCGCGCTTGATGCCGTGGGCGAGCAGCAGCAACAGCACGCCGGCGCTGAGCGAGAGCGCGGCCGCGAACGGTCCCGTGGCGCCCGGAAGCACTTCGGCGATGGCGTGCATACGGCTGTGCCGGAAGCGCGGGAAGACGCCCGCGGCGATGTCCAGCAGGCCGACCAGGGCACAGGCCCGTCCGACGAGGACGGGGGCGGCCTCGGGGCGCGGGCCGCGCAGCAGGTGCCGTGCACGGCTCGGCAGATGGCCTACCTGGACCGACCGTTGAGGAACCTTGCCCGACATTTCCACATCTGTCCTGACAGACATCGCATCCCATTAGTTCTGCGAGAGACCTTGGATCCGGTGCCGATTCGGGCATCCGGCGACATTGCGCCCTCTAGGACGGTGTCTTGAGGGGAGAGGTTCACTCGGCTTCCCAAAACCGTTTCAAAGGCCAAGGAAAGTCCGGGGCAAGCCCTTGCGAAGGAGCGGGGGAGACGGCGCGGGGAGACGGCGTGGGCTGTCGGCCCGCGCGGTCCCGGGCGGAAAGTGCGGACAGGTAACCATCGATGGGTCTCACGAGCGACAAAGTGCTGGCGCTGGCGGTACTGGCCGCCGTCGGGCTGTTCGTCGGCACGGTGTGGCTGTGGCCACGGCTGGCCAGGCGGGGCCCGCGGGCGGTCGCCGGGCGCGTAGGGCTGCTGCTCGCCACGCAGTTGGCGCTCTTCGCGGCGGTCGGTCTGGTCGCCAACCAGGCCTTCGGGTTCTACGCCGGCTGGGCCGACCTGTTCGGGCTGGAGGACGAGCAGGGGGTCGTCGTGGACCACACGCCGGGCGACGGGCCGCTGAAGGTCGTCGACACCCGGCGGGTGCCGGGGGCGGCGAACGGCCAGGCGCAGGTGGTCGGACAGATCCAGAAGATCCGCGTCGTGGGCCGTACGACACACATCGCCACGCCCGCGTACGTCTATCTGCCGCCCGAATACTTTCAGCCGCAATATCGCGCGCGTGCGTTCCCCGCGGCCGTCGTCCTCACCGGCTATCCGGGTACGGCCCAGGCGCTGGTGGACAAGCTCGACTATCCGCGTACGGCGGCAGGGCTCGTCGCCGAGAGGCGTATGGAGCCGATGATCCTGGTGATGATGCGGCCGACCGTCGCGCCGCCGCGGGACACGGAGTGCGTGGACATTCCCGGGGGCCCGCAGACCGAGACGTTCTTCGCGTCGGATCTGCCCGCCGCCGTGAGCGGCCACTACAGGGTGGCCGACGGGCCGGGCGGCTGGGGCATCATCGGTGACTCGACCGGCGGCTACTGCGCGTTGAAGCTCGCCATGCACCATCCCTCGGTGTACGCCGCAGGGGCCGGGCTCTCGGCGTACTACAAGGCGCCGATCGACGCCACGACCGGCGATCTGTTCCAGGGCGACGAGGAACTGCGCAATCGCGCGAACCTGTGGTGGTACCTCAAGCACATGCCCGCTCCGGACACTTCACTGCTCGTCAGCAGCAGCGAAGTTGGAGAATCCAACTACAAGGACACGTTGAAGTTCATCGCGCGCGTGAAGGCGACCGGGGTGACTCGGATCTCGTCGATCATCCTCGAAAGCGGAGGGCACAACTTCAACACCTGGCGGCGGGAGATTCCGGGGACGTTGGAGTGGATGAGCGGGCGGTTGCGCGGCAGGTGACATGCCCGATCCGGCTTTGCGATCTTGGTTCGTGCTCAATTCGGCGGTGGATCGGAGGCGGAACTGATTCCTGATGTCGTGTGAACGACTCGGGATGGCTGTGTTTTTACGGGGCGGGGCTCCAAGATTCGCCTACGCGCGGTAAGTTTCTGGCCATGCCACGTGGACGTCACCGCCATTCACCGCCCTTGCACAGGCTGCTGCCCCCGTCGGCGATCGCAGGCGTATCCGTCGTCTGTGCCCTCGCCCCCTGGGTGTTCACCGAGCCGATGGCGTTGCGCGGCCTTGCCGCGGCCGCCGCGGCGACGGCGGTCGTCGGCGCGGTCGTGATGCGCCGCTGGGACACCCAGGCCGGCAAGCAGGTCGCCGATCTCACGCGCGCGCGTGCGAGCGACGAGTGGCGGCACGAGGAGCGGGTCGCCGAGCTGGAGACCGACCTCGAGGAGTCGCGCGAGCTGCGGATGAAGCTGGAGCAGCGGCTGCGGGGCAAGCGGGCGGAACTCGCCGGGCTGCGCAATGAGCATGCGGCGCTGTTGCGTCGGTACGCCACGGCGGAGACCGAGCGGGCGACCGTCCTGGAGGAGCGCCGGGTCCTGGAGATAGAGGCGACCACGCCCGCGCGCGCGTTGCCGCCGGTGCCGGTCGACGGTGCGGAGGCCGAGGGGGCGGGGGCTGTGGCTGCCCCGGCCGCGGAGGCCGCGGAGTCTGCGGAGGTCGAAGAGGCCGCTGACGTCGCCGAAGAGGACTCCGAGGCTTCGCGGGTCTTCTCGCCGGAGGGGTCCGGGCTGTTTCTGCGGGCCAAGGCGGCGTTGGCCCGGTTCGACGAGGACGGTGAGCCGGCGAAGGGAGAGTCCTCGCCGAAGGACGAGCCCCCGAAGGACGACCACGCTCCGAAGAGCGAGTCGGCGAAGAGCGAGTCTGCCAAGGGCGAGGCCCCGAAGGACGAGCCCCCGAACAACGAGCCTCCGAACGGCGGCGGTCCTTCCGACGGTGAGTCGGTGAAGGACGACTCCGGTGCCGTCGAGGCGGAGGGGACCGGCGGGTCCGAGACGGAGGCCGCGTCGGAGGACGACCCGCAGGGGAAGTCCGAGGCGGTCGACGGGCATGAGCGCGCGGCCGCCGTCACCTCGGCAGGCGAGGTCGCCACGACGCGACCGGCGCTGCCTCCGGCTCAGCAGCCCTCGGGGCACTTCATAGCGCCCACCGCGGTGGCCGTCGCGCCGGCCGCGCCCGTGCGGCGTCCGGCGATCGAGGGCGGGTTCGACTTCTTCGGTGCGAAGAAGGAGGCGGAGTCCTCCGCGCTGGAGTCCGTCCAGAACGAGGACCTCGCCGATGTCGTCGGCCAGGAGGCCCTCGCCCTGCACAAGGCCGAGTCCGAGGCCGACTTCAAGCCGGTGGACGAGGAGTCCCGGGGGATCGGCCAGGTCATCGATCTGACGGCTCATGACGAGACGGAACAGATCGATGTGCAGGGGTTGCGCAGCGCCGTTTCCTGACGGGTCCGGGTGCGGGTCCGGTGCGGCTCGACCGGTGAGAGACGTCCCGTGCGTCGACGCGGGTCGCCCCCGTACAGTCACGCCATCCAGCGATCCGGGCGGGCGTCCCGGCGTCCCGTGCGGGACCTCTCCGCCTGCCCGCGCAGCAGTTCCGCCGCCTCCTCCACGCCCCTCAGACGGGCTGTGACGGTCTTGTTGGCTCCTGTGTCCACGTGGACGTCGGCGACGGCCCAGAGACGCTTCCAGGGCCCTTGAGCCAGTCGTACGCTCTGGACCTTCGCGTGCGGGACCAGGGCGAGGCTTCTGCGCAGGAGACCGGTTCGGGAGGCGAAGACCGCGTCCGTGACGGCGAGGCCGTAGCCGCGCCACCACAGGGGCACGCAGCGCGCCGCTCGGCGCCGCGGACGGGAGAGGGCCGCGCGGGTCGGGACGGTCACCCCGGGCAGCACGCGGGCTATGACCGATTCGGCCACCTCGCGCGGGGCGACCGGCAGCAGGAGGGAGTTGGAGGAGCCCGCAACGTCCAGTTCCACCCGTACCCAGCCGCGTCGGCGCCACAGGAGCGGTTCGACGATCCGTACGGTCTGGACGCGGCCGGGCGGCACCGTCTCATGGGCGCGGTCGAGCAGGCCGTGATCGATGCGCAGGCCGTCCTGGGACTCGCCCACCGTCCAGTCGTACTCGGCGACGAAACGCCCCACGCTGCTCGCGCCCGCCGCCCCGAACAGCGGAATCGCGGTCGCCAGGACCGTCCACGCGCTCTCGGTGGCCAGCCACAGGATCGTCGGTACGACCACCGCGGCGGCCAGCGTTCCCCAGGTCGCGCCCGTCAGGACGAGGGATGCGGCCAGGACCGCGGGCGGCACGCGCAGCAGCTGTCGGGAGGGAGCCTCGCCTATCTCGTGTGCCGTCTCGGGGGCGAAACCGGCGGCGCGGGCGAGGAGTTCCGCGCGCAGGGTGCGTGCTTCGTCCGCGCCGAGGAAGGCCAGTTCGTCCTTCTTGTCGGTGCCTATGACGTCCAGTTTGAGCTTCGCGACGCCGGCCACGCGCGCCAGCAGCGGCTGGGTGACGTCGATGGCCTGGATGCGTTCCAGCCGGATGTGCGCGGTGCGCCGGAACACCAGCCCGGTACGGATGCGCAGCTCCGCGTCGGTCACCGCGAAGTGCGTGAACCACCAGGTGAGGAAGCCGTAGAGGGCCGCCGCGGGGAGCAGTACGGCGACTGCGAGCAGGAGGGTGGTCGTGGTCAGCTTGGTGAGCTGGCGCTGCGCCTGGTCCGGGTCGTGCACCGCCCAGCCGATCAGGACGGCCACCGGAGCCCACGCGCGCCTGAGCGGTGTCACGGGGTGCAGTCGGCGTTCGGTCACGGGGCGCTGTTCGCGTACGGCGTCGTCGACGCCCGGCGTCGTCACAGGCCCGCCGATCGGGCCTCGCCGAGCTCGGTGAGCCGGTCCCGCAGCCGTTCCGCCTCCGCCGGGTCCAGGCCGGGGATCGTGGCGTCGGTTGCGGCGGCCGCCGTGTGCAGTTGCACGCTGGCCAGGCCGAAGTGGCGTTCCACGGGGCCCGAGGTCACCTCGACCAGCTGCATACGGCCGTACGGCACCACCGTCTCCTCGCGCCACAGCACGCCCCGGCTGATCAGCAGGTCGTCGGCGCGCTCGGCGTAGCGCCACGAACGCCAGTTGCGGCCGAGCATCACCCAGCCCCACGCCATCAGCGCCGGCGGCAGCGACGCGAAGCCGGCCCAGCCCGGGCCGGCGAGCATTCCGAGCAGCAGGGCCAGGGCGATCGTCAGCAGTCCCAGCCACACCACCAGCAACAGCCGGCGCATCCGGAGCAGGCCCGGCGGCAGCCCGGTCCACTCCGGTTCGGCCGCCGCCCGCTTGTCCCCCGCCGTACCCGTGTTCTCCGGGCTCCCCGTCTCCATGTGGCCAGCGTACGTAGGAGAGACTGTGTCCATGACTCCTACGACGGAGACCATGGTCGGCATCGGCGGCGCCGCGGAGAGCACCGACATGGTGCTCAACATCGGCCCCCAGCACCCGTCCACGCACGGCGTGCTGCGCCTCAAGCTCGTGCTGGACGGTGAGCGCATCACGCGCGCGGAGCCCGTGATCGGCTATATGCACCGTGGTGCGGAGAAGCTCTTCGAGGCCCGCGACTACCGGCAGATCATCATGCTCGCCAACCGCCACGACTGGCTGTCGGCCTTCTCCAACGAGCTCGGCGTCGTCCTCGCCGTCGAGCGCATGCTCGGCATGGAGGTGCCCGAGCGGGCCGTGTGGACACGGACCCTGCTCGCGGAGCTGAACCGCGTGCTCAACCACCTGATGTTCCTGGGGTCGTACCCGCTGGAGCTGGGCGGGATCACGCCGATCTTCTACGCCTTCACCGAGCGCGAGGAACTCCAGCATGTGATGGAGGAGGTCTCCGGTGGGCGGATGCACTACATGTTCAACCGGGTGGGCGGCCTCAAGGAGGACCTGCCGGCCGGGTGGACCACGCGCGCGCGTACTGCCGTCGCCGACGTGCGCTCCCGTATGGACCGCTTCGACGACCTCGTGCTCGGCAACGAGATCTTCCGGGGGCGCACGCGGGGCGTGGGCGCCCTCACGCCGGAGACCGTGCACGCGTACGGCGTGAGCGGGCCGATCGCGCGCGCCTCGGGCGTCGACTTCGACCTGCGTCGCGATGAGCCCTATCTCGCCTACGGCGAGCTGGGGGACGTGCTGAGGGTGGTGACCCGTGAGGAGGGTGACTGCCTCGCCCGCTTCGAGTGCCTGCTGGAGCAGACGCACAACGCCCTCGACCTCGCCGACGCCTGCCTCGACCGTCTCGCCGAGCTGCCGCCCGGGCCGATCAACCAGCGGCTTCCCAAGGTGCTGAAGGCCCCCGAGGGCCACACGTACGCATGGACCGAGAACCCGCTCGGCATCAACGGCTACTACCTCGTCAGCAAGGGCGAGAAGACCCCGTACCGGCTGAAGCTGCGCTCGGCGTCGTACAACAACATCCAGGCCCTGGTGGAGCTGCTGCCGGGGACGCTGGTCGCGGACATGGTGGCGATCCTCGGGTCGCTGTTCTTCGTGGTGGGGGACATCGACAAGTAGGGCGGGCAGGGCGGTGGAGGCGGGCCCTAGTCCGCCAGTACGTCCAGTACGTCCGGAATTCCAACCGGCTGCACCAGCCAGCCGAAGTCTCCCAGCCCGCCCGTCGCGGTCAGCTCGGCGGCCTCGCCCGCGGTCGCGAGGGCGCGTACGTACTCGGCGGGGCGGGTCGAGGCCAGTTCGAGCGGGGGGCGTGCGCCCGTGATGCCCAGGGTGCGCAGGGCGTTGCGTTGGGACAGCAGACGCGCCCCGGGCAGCGCGCACGCGTCCAGCGCCACATGTGCCGTGATGTCGCACGAGCCGTCCGGGACGGGTGCCGTCTCGCGGCCCTCGCGGAAGCCGGTGAGGGTGCCGAAGGGCGGTCGGCTCGTGGCTGTGTGCGCGTAGTCCACGGCGACCGCGACGCCCCGGTCCAGCGTGCCGACCGCGGAGGCCCAGGCCTTGTCCCGGGGCAGGCCGATCTCGGCCCGTGTGCCTTCCGCGGCGCTGGTCAGCGGCCACCACCGCGCGAGCCACTCCGCCTCAGGCCCGGCGACCGGCTCCCCGAGGCGTTCGGTGCCGTCGCGTCGTACGACGACCCGGCGCGGTACGCCCGCGGAGTCCACCTCCGCGACCTCCACGGGCACGTTGTCCAGCCACTCGTTGGCGAACAGCAGGCCCGTGACCCGGGGCGGCGGCTCGGGGAGCCACTCGATCCGGTGATCCAGGGCCCGTGGGCGGTCGGCGATCTCGACGGCGTACGCACGCGTGCGTGCCACCACCTCGGCGGGCAGGACGGCCAGGACGCCCGTGACCAGCTCGCCGCGGCCCGCCGCCATGTCGACGAGGTCGAGGGTCCTGGGCCGGCCCAATGACTCGTCGACCCGGCACAGCAGCCGGGCGACGGCGCGGGCGAAGAGCGGTGACGCGTGGACGGACGTACGGAAGTGGCCGGCCGGCCCCTCGGGGCGGCGGTAGAAGCCGTCAGGCCCGTAGAGAGCGGCTTCCGCCGCCGCCCGCCATCCGTGCCACTCACCCGTCGCCTCTGCTGTCACCGGCCCAGGCTAAGCGCACAGAGGAACGCAGCCTCCACCTTGCGGAGTACGCGCGCGGGGTGCGGATCGGCCCTCCGGTTGACCCCTGCACGCATCTCGCTTCCATACGCTGGGTTACGTGCAGCGCCTCTATGACTTCCTCCGCAGGCATCCGACATGGGTCGACAGCTTCTGGGCCGTCCTCATCTTCGGGATCTCTGTGGTGAGCGTGGCCGTCCGGGAGGAGGGCGGGCAGGACCTTCCGGGCACCTCCTCGGAGGCGATCATCGTCCCGGTCGTCCTGCTGCTCAGCCTCGTGATCGCGCTGCGCCGGCGCATGCCGGAGAAGATGCTGCTGCTGGCCATCGGCGTGGGCGTGGCCCAGCTGGCGCTGAACGTGGCGACCACGCCCGCCAACTTCGCCTTCCTGGTGATCACGTACACCGTGGCCGCGACCGGCGCCCGCTGGGCCTCCCGGCTCGCGCTGGGCGTGGGCCTGTGCGCGGCGTTCCTGGCGCAGCTGCGCTGGCCGGAGAAGGAGTCCAGCGTCCTGGGCAACGTGGCCCTGGTGATCTTCATGACGGTGCCCTTCGCCCTGGCCTGGGTGCTCGGCGACTCCATTCGCACCCGCCGCGCCTACTACGAGCAGCTGGAGGAGCGCGCGACCCGGCTCGAAAAGGAGCGCGAGGCGCAGTCCAAGGTCGCGGTCGCCGCCGAACGCGCCCGGATCGCGCGCGAGCTGCACGACGTGGTCGCGCACAACGTCTCCGTGATGGTGGTGCAGGCCGACGGC
This sequence comes from Streptomyces sp. NPDC111802, assembly GCF_055634335.1. Classification (NCBI taxonomy): domain Bacteria; kingdom Bacillati; phylum Actinomycetota; class Actinomycetes; order Kitasatosporales; family Streptomycetaceae; genus Streptomyces; species Streptomyces sp. NPDC111802. Next base: position 68,473 of record NZ_JBVKCZ010000044.1, read on the forward strand.
GCCGCCTACGTCCTCGACTCCGCGCCGGACCAGGCCAAGAAGGCCCTGGAGACGATCTCCTCCACCGGCCGCCAGGCCCTCGCCGAGATGCGCCGCCTGCTCGGGGTGCTGCGCACCGGCGAGCACCAGGAGACCGGCGAATACGTCCCGCAGCCCGACGTCGAGCAGATCGACGAGCTCATCCAGCACTGCCGCAGCTCCGGTCTGCCGGTCGACTTCAAGGTCGAGGGCACCCCGCGCCCGCTGCCCAGCGGCGTCGAGCTGACGGCGTACCGGATCGTGCAGGAGGCGCTGACCAACACACGCAAGCACGGCGGGCCCAACGCGGGCGCCAGCGTGCGACTGGTCTACTTCGACGACGGTCTCGGCCTGCTCGTCGAGGACGACGGCAAGGGCGCCCCGCACGAGCTGTACGAGGACGGCGGCGCCGACGGCCGGGGGCACGGCCTGATCGGGATGCGCGAACGAGTCGGCATGGTCGGCGGCACCCTGGACGCCGGGCCGCGCCCGGGCGGAGGATTCCGCATCAGTGCGCTGCTGCCGCTCAAACCAGCACACTGACCCCTGAACCATGCCCCTTGTTGACACCTGTAACGGCCCCGTAGACCGATACGGAAACACGGAAGAGGACCCCGATGGCGATCCGCGTGATGCTCGTCGACGACCAGGTGCTGCTGCGCACCGGGTTCCGGATGGTGCTCGCCGCCCAGCCGGACATGGAGGTCGTCGCGGAGGCGGGCGACGGCGTCGAGGCCCTCCAGGTACTGCGCTCGACCACCGTCGACGTGGTGCTGATGGACGTGCGCATGCCGAAGCTGGACGGCGTGGAGACCACCCGCCGTATCTGCTCGGACGAGGACCCGCCCAAGGTGCTGATCCTGACCACCTTCGACCTCGACGAGTACGCCTTCTCCGGGCTGAAGGCGGGCGCCTCCGGCTTCATGCTCAAGGACGTGCCGCCCGGCGAACTCCTCGCTGCCATCCGCTCGGTGCACAGCGGCGACGCGGTGGTCGCCCCGTCGACGACCCGGCGCCTGCTCGACCGGTTCGCGCCCATGCTGCCGTCCAGCGGCAAGGAGCCCCAGTACAAGGAGCTGGAGCGGCTCACCGACCGCGAGCGCGAGGTCATGGTGCTGGTCGCCCAGGGCCTGTCCAACGGCGAGATCGCCGCCCGGCTGGTGCTGTCCGAGGCGACCGTGAAGACCCACGTCGGGCGCATCCTGACCAAGCTGGGGCTCAGGGACCGGGTGCAGGTCGTCGTCCTCGCGTACGAGACGGGTCTGGTACGGGCCGGCGGGCACGGCTGACGCGGGGGGGCGTGACCACGCGGGGGCGTGACCCCCGCGTAACCGGTGCCCACTAGGGTCTGCGCATGCTCCTGTGGATCAACGGCCCCTTCGGGGGCGGCAAGACACAGACCGCGTACGAGATCCAGCGCCGCCTGCCCGGCAGCGTCGTCTGCGACCCGGAGCACGCCGGGTTCGGGCTGCGGCGCATGCTCCCGCCCGAACTGCGGGGGGACTTCCAGGACTTGACGTCCTGGCGGCAGGGCGTCGTCGAGGTCCTCGACCTCGCCCTCGCCAAGCACGACGGCGTGGTGATCGCCCCCATGACGGTCACCGACCCCGGCTATTTCGCCGAGACGGTCGGGCGGTTGCGTGAACTCGGGCATGACGTACGGCACTTCACCCTCCTCGCCGAACGCGAGACCGTTCTGAAGCGGCTGCGGGAGCGCGGCTTCGGGCACCTCCTTCAGTACGTCGCCGGAAAGAACTCCGGGCTGCGGCGGGAGAGCTGGGCCGTCCAGCAGCTGGACCACTGCCTGGAGCGGTTGCGAGAGCCGGAGTTCGCCGAGCATCTGTGGACGGACCACTCGACCGTGCCGAAGACGGCGGACCGTGTCGCCGTCCTGGCCGGGCTGCGGCTGCGGCCCAACAGCGAGGGCGCGCTGCGCACGCGGCTGCGGCAGGCGGGGGTCGGGATCAGGCACATCCGGTTCGACTGACGGCGAGCCGCGCCGGCACTCACCTCAGGAGCGCTTCGAGGAAGTCGCTGCCGAGCCGCGCCACCGCGGTGACGTCCAGCTGGTACAGGACGTACCGTCCGCGGCGGCGCGTGGTGATCAGGCCCGCCTTCTTGAGGACGCTCAGGTGCCGGGATATCTCGGGCGCGGTCATGCCGTGGATCTGCACGAGCTCGCTCGTGGTGTACGTGCTGCGGGCGAGGTTGCGGCAGAGCTGCATCCGCACCGGGTGGGACACGGCGGTCATCCGCAGGGTCAGCTGCTCGACCGAAGGCGGCGCGGCGAACCCGGCGGAGCCGACCGGGTAGTGCAGCACGGGCTGCCAGCCGTGCCGGTGCAGCACCATCAGATGCGGCCATCCCAGGCTCGTCGGCACGAGCAGCAGGCTGCGGTCCTTGATGATGGTGTGGCCTTGGCGCAGCTTGTCGATGGTGATCCGGCCGGCGGCCTCGTCGACGCTCACCGCCGGGGAGACCGCGGCCATCGCCTCGGTCAGCCCCTTGTGCCGCAGCAGGTCGGTCTTGTGGCGGGCGTCCGCGGCGAGCTGGTGGTGCAGACGGGGCCAGGCGTCCGCGAAGAACATCTCGTCGCAGTCCTCCAGGAACTCCCGCAGCCAGGCCCGGATACGCGGTGGATCCTCGAGCAGCCGCTGGCTGAACCGCAACTGCTGCGGCCCGCGCGCGGCGGCCAGCTCCAGAGCCCGCCCGCGCAGTTCCGTGTCGGCCAGTACGTCGGGCGCCTGGGTGACGTACGGGAGCGCGCAGGTGAACTCCAGCGCGGCGTTCACGAACTGTTCGTCCGTCAGCTTGTCCAGCAGGTCCAGATCCTCGGCGAGCGTGGCGCCCGGGAATGTGCTCCCGCCGGGGATGCCGACGCAGGGCAGGAACAGGTCCGAGAACGTCGTCCGCCACAGGAAGTCGGCCTCGCACATCCGGTCGGCCAGGTGGGAGTCCATCCGGGCCGTCACGCCCGTCACCCAGCCCTGCAGGCCCGGGTGGTGGCCCGGCTCCGACAGCGCGTGCAGCGCCATGCCGAGCTCGGCCAGGGGGGAGGGCACGACGGCGAGCCTCTCCGGCCGCAGCCCCGCGATGTCGATGGTCACGCTCATGTCCTTCATGGTGCACCCCGCCACTGACAACGTGTCCGCCGATTGACGGCGGCCGTCAATCGGCGCGACGAGGGCGGCGTACCCGGCGCAGCCTGGGACCACCGGGGCAGCCGCGGAGCCCGATCACCACCCAGTCATGTCTCCTACGTCCCGAGAAGGCGATCAGCCATGAGCATCACGCAGCACTACCTCCTCGACACATACCGTGCCCAGCAGCTCGGCGAGGCGGCCCCACCGGCGCCGGGCAGTCACGACTGGCAGGTCGTGCGCGAGTTCCGCGACTACCGGCAGTTCCGGGCCGTCGTCGCGGGACGCCCGGCCCATGGGCGGCTACGGCACGCACTGGGGCGGTGGCTGCATCTGCGGCCGCGCTCCACGTACTGACGTCGGTCAGCCCGTCGGCAGCCGTTGCACGAACCCGGCGACGGCCTCCCGCACGTCGTCGGCCGTCCACTCCAGCCCGGCGGCCCGTACGTAGACCTCGGTGAAGGCCAGACCCGGGCCCTTGGCCTCCCAGGCGTTGGCGAACAGGACGGTCTTCGTCTCCTCCGCCTGGCGGATCGCGGCCTCCGAGAGGGTGTCGGCGTCGTACGGCAGCCAGACCTGGAACTCGTTCGTGTGCGGCGGCTCCGGGTGCACCCGCGCCCACGGCACCCCGGCCGCCGCGAACCCCTCGCGCAGCGCGGCGGCCACCACGCGCGCGTGGGCCACGTACTCGGGCAGCCGGGGCAGCTCCCGCCGCAGACCGGCGAGGGCCGACAGCGCGGTCGGGAACTGCTGGAAGATCGTGCCGCCGTAGCGGTGCCGCCAGGCCTTCGCCTCGTCCACCAGCGTCTTCGGACCGGCGATGGCGGCGCCGCCGAAGCCGTCGAGGGACTTGTAGAACGACACGTACACGCTGTCCGCCAGGTCCGCGATCTCCTCCAGCGGGCGGCCGAAGTGCACGGTGGACTCCCACAGGCGCGCGCCGTCGAAGTGCACCACCGCCTCGCGCTCCCGCGCAGCCTCCACCACCTCCGTGAGCTCCTCCCACGTCGGCAGCACGAAACCGGCGTCCCTGAGGGGCAGTTCGAGCATCAGCGCCCCGAAGGGCTCGTCGAAGTCACGCACCTCGGCGGCGGTCGGCAGCCGCGGCTCGCTCGTCACTCGGACCGGGCGCAGGCCGCCGACCTGGCTGAACGCGTTTCTCTCGTGCACCTCGGGGTGAGCGAGCGCGTGCAGGGCGACGGTCGGGTTCCCGGTACGGCCCGCCCAGCAGCGCAGGGCCACCTGCTGGGCCATCGTGCCCGTCGGGAAGAACGCGGCGGCCTCCTTGCCCAGCAGCCCGGCGGTCTTCTCCTCCAGGGCCTCGACGATGCCGTCGCCATAGAGGTCCGACGACTCGTCGAGGTCGTGCAGGTCCAGCGCACGCGCCTCGTCCAGCAGCGCCAGGCGCTCGCGGAGGGTGCCCAGGAAGCCGGGGCGCGCGAGCACGCGCCGCGGTAGGCAGCGGTGCGCCGTTCACGGCGCCGTTTGCGCCGCTCGTCGTCCGACACCTGCCCGTCCGACAATTGCTCGCCGGACGAACCCTCGTCCGGTGATGGCCGGCCGGGTGACGCCTCGTCCGGCTCCGCCCCTGTCCGCTGCCCGCCCTGCTCCGCCGTATCGCTCATGCCCCGGATCATCCCGTGCGCCCGCCCACGCGGGCACCCGCATTTCCGCACGCGGGCCCTCGCACCCGCATGCGCGCCGGAGCGTGTGGTAACCCACAGCCTGTGGACAACTGAACGCCTCTCGAACCAATCGCGTTAACATGACGAGAAATCGTCCGGTACCCAGAGCGGACTGGAACGGGAAGGCCGCCTTCGCGTGAGTACAAGCCAACAGCCAGATCCCAAGGACCGCCCCGCGCGGCTCACCGTCGGTGTCGTCGGCGCCGGCCGCGTGGGCCCCGCGCTCGCCGCGTCCCTCCAGCTCGCCGGCCACCGCCCGGTGGCCGTGTCCGGGGTCTCCGACGCCTCCCGGCGACGTGCCGAGCGGATGCTCCCCGGTGTACCGCTCGTGCCGCCCGCCGAAGTCCTCGCGCGCGCCGAGCTTGTCCTGCTGACCGTCCCGGACGACACCCTGCCCGGCCTGGTCGAGGGCCTCGCCGAGACCGGGGCCGTACGGCCGGGGCAGCTGCTGGTGCACACCTCCGGGCGGTACGGCGCGAAGGTCCTGGACCCCGCCCTGCGCGCGGGCGGGCTGCCGCTGGCCCTGCACCCGGCGATGACCTTCACCGGCACCCCGGTGGACGTCCAGCGCCTGGCCGGCTGCTCCTTCGGCGTGACCGCGCCCGAGGAGCTGCGGCTGGCCGCCGAGGCCCTGGTCATCGAGATGGGCGGCGAACCCGAGTGGGTCGCCGAGGAGATGCGCCCGCTCTACCACGCGGCGCTCGCGCTGGGCGCCAACCACCTGGTGACCCTCGTCGCCCAGTCCATGGAGCTGCTGCGCGAGGCGGGCGTCGCGGCCCCCGACCGGATGCTCGGCCCCCTGCTCGGCGCCGCCCTCGACAACGCCCTGCGCTCCGGCGACGCGGCCCTGACCGGCCCGGTCGCGCGCGGAGACGCGGGCACCGTCGCCGCGCACGTCACCGAACTGCGCCGGTACGCCCCGCAGACCGTCGCCGGCTATCTCGCGATGGCCCGCGCGACCGCCGACCGCGCGCTCGCCCACGGACTGCTCAAGCCGGAACTCGCCGAGGACCTCCTCGGGGTACTCGCCGACGGTACCGACGGGACCGACGGCGCCGAGGGAGAGGCCCGATGACCACCCTGCTGCGCACCGCCGACGAACTGCACGCATGCACGCGTGCCGGCCGCCGCGCCGTCGTGATGACCATGGGCGCCCTGCACGAGGGCCACGCCACCCTGATCCGCACCGCGCGCGCGATCGCCGGAGCCGACGGCGAGGTCGTCGTCACCGTCTTCGTGAACCCCCTGCAGTTCGGCCAGGGCGAGGACCTCGACCGCTACCCCCGCACCCTGGAGGCCGACCTCAAGCTCGCCGAAGAGGCGGGTGCGGACGCCGTGTTCGCCCCCGCCGTCGACGAGGTCTACCCGGGCGGCGAGCCCCAGGTCCGCGTCAGCGCCGGCCCCATGGGCGAGCGACTGGAAGGCGCCTCGCGCCCCGGCCACTTCGACGGCGTGCTCACCGTCGTCGCCAAGCTGCTCCACCTCACCCGCCCCGACGTCGCCCTGTACGGCCAGAAGGACGCCCAGCAGCTCGCCCTGATCCGCCGGATGGCACGCGACCTGAACTTCGGCGTGGAGATCGTCGGCGTCCCCACCGTGCGCGAGGAGGACGGCCTCGCCCTCTCCAGCCGTAACCGCTACCTCTCGCCGAAGGAACGGCGCACGGCGCTCGCGCTGTCCCAGGCGCTGTTCGCCGGCCGCGACCGGCACGCCGCCCAGGAGGCGCTGCGCGCGCGGGCCCGCGAAGTGCCCGCCACACGCGCGCGTGCCGAGGCGCTCAGCGCCATAGGCGAGTCCCGCGCGGCCGCCGACGCGCACGCCGTCGCCAAGGCCGCCCCGGGCTCCGCGGCGGCCGTCCGCGCCGCCGCCCGCCAGGTCCTCGACGAGGCCGCCCGCCTCGACCCGCCGCTCGAACCGGACTACCTCGCCCTCGTCGACCCCTCCGACTTCACCGAGATCGTGGACGACTTCACCGGCGAGGCTGTCCTCGCCGTCGCCGCCCGGGTCGGGACGACCCGGCTGATCGACAACATCACCCTCACCTTCGGAGCCGCCTCGTGACCAGCACAGGCATACGACTGCACGCGCCCGCGCCGGGGTGGTCCATCGCCGCGGACGTGGTGGTCGTCGGCTCCGGCGTCGCCGGCCTCACCGCGGCCCTGCGCTGCGAGGCCGCCGGACTGTCGACCGTCGTCGTCACCAAGGCCCGCCTCGACGACGGCTCCACCCGCTGGGCCCAGGGCGGCATCGCCGCGGCCCTCGGCGATGGCGACACCCCGGAACAGCACCTGGACGACACCCTGGTCGCCGGCGCGGGCCTGTGCGACGAGGAAGCGGTGCGCATCCTTGTCACCGAGGGCCCCGACGCCGTGCGCCGGCTGATCGAGACCGGCGCGCACTTCGACGAGTCCTCCGAGGGGGAACTCGCTCTCACCCGCGAGGGCGGCCACCACCGCCGCCGTATCGCCCACGCCGGCGGCGACGCGACCGGCGCGGAGATCTCCCGCGCCCTCGTCGAGGCGGTACGCGCGCGTGGCATGCGCACGGTCGAGAACGCGCTGGTCCTCGACCTCCTCACGGACGCCGACGGCCGCACGGCGGGCGTCACCCTGCACGTCATGGGCGAGGGCCAGCACGACGGCGTAGGGGCGGTCCACGCCCCCGCGGTGGTCCTCGCGACCGGCGGCATGGGCCAGGTCTTCTCGGCGACGACGAACCCGTCCGTGTCGACGGGCGACGGAGTGGCCCTGGCCCTGCGCGCGGGCGCCGAGGTCAGCGATCTCGAATTCGTCCAGTTCCACCCCACCGTCCTGTTCCTCGGCCCGGAGGCGGAGGGCCAGCAGCCCCTGGTCTCCGAGGCCGTACGCGGAGAGGGCGCCCACCTGGTCGACGCCGACGGCGTGCGCTTCATGGTGGGACAGCACGAACTCGCCGAACTCGCCCCCCGGGACATCGTCGCCAAGGGCATCATGCGGCGCATGCAGGAGCAGGACGCCGAGCACATGTTCCTCGACGCGCGGCACTTCGGCGCCGAGATGTGGGAACACCGCTTCCCCACGATCCTCGCCGCCTGCCGCGCCCACGGCATCGACCCGGTCCACGACCCCATCCCGATCGCCCCGGCCGCCCACTACGCCTCCGGCGGCGTACGCACCGACTCCCACGGCCGTACGACCGTCCCCGGCCTGTACGCGTGCGGCGAGGTCGCCTGCACCGGCGTGCACGGCGCCAACCGCCTGGCCTCCAACTCGCTCCTCGAAGGCCTGGTCTACGCCGAGCGCATCGTGGAGGACATCGCGGCGGCCCGCGCGGCCAACGGCCTCCACGCGCGCGTGCCGCAGCCGGTGCCGTATCCCGAGACGCCCGAGCACCCCCTGCTGGCGCCCGAGGCCCGCTTCACGATCCAGCGGATCATGACCGGCGGCGCCGGCGTCCTGCGCTCCGCCGACTCCCTCGCCCAGGCCGCCGAGCAGCTCCAGCAGCTGCGCACCGAGGCCCGCGACGCCCTCACCGAGAACGGCAAGACGGCCGAGCCCGGCGTGGACACCTGGGAGGCCACGAACCTCCTGTGCGTGGCCCGGGTCCTGGTCGCGGCCGCTCTTCTGCGCGAGGAGACGCGTGGCTGCCACTGGCGCGAGGACGAGCCCGACCGCGACGACACAGCATGGCGCCGCCACATCGTCGTACGCCTGAACCCCGACCGCACACTGGCCGTGCACACCACAGACACCGCAGACTTCCCCCCGACCCGGCCCCAGGAGCAGTGACAGCAGTGACCACCCCCGACCTTCCCCTCGCCTCGAACGGCGGCTGCGGCGACGACTGCGCCTGCGGTGCCGACGAGGAGTACATGGAGTGCGGCCTCGACCCCGCGCTCGCCCAGCTCCTGGCCGACGCGGGCCTCGACCCGGTCGAGGTCGAGGACATCGCCAACGTCGCCATCCAGGAGGACCTGGCACACGGCGTGGACGTGACGACGGTCGCGACCATCCCCGAAGAGGCCGTCGCCACGGCCGACTTCGTCGCGCGCGAGGCGGGCGTCGTGGCGGGCCTCAGGGTCGCCGAAGCGGTGGTCTCGATCGTCTGCGAGGACGAGTTCGAGGTGGAACGCCACGTGGAGGACGGCGACAAGGTGGCGGCGGGCGAGAAGCTCCTGTCGATCACCACCCGGACCCGAGACCTGCTCACCGCCGAACGCAGCGCGTTGAACATCCTCTGCCGTCTGTCGGGCATCGCGACGGCCACGCGCGCGTGGGCGGACGTACTGGACGGCACGAAGGCCAGGGTCCGCGACACCCGAAAGACGACGCCGGGCCTGCGGGCGCTGGAGAAGTACGCGGTGCGCTGCGGAGGCGGAGTGAACCACCGCATGTCCCTGTCGGACGCGGCCCTGGTCAAGGACAACCACGTGGTGGCGGCGGGCGGCGTCGCAGCGGCCTTCAAGGCGGTCCGCGAAGCCTTCCCCGACCTCCCCATCGAGGTCGAGGTGGACACCCTCCACCAACTCCGCGAGGTGGTGGACGCGGGCGCCGACCTGATCCTCCTGGACAACTTCACGCCCGGCGAGTGCGAGGAGGCCGTGGCGATCGTGGACCGCCGGGCGGCACTGGAGGCATCGGGCCGACTGACCCTCGACAACGCCAGGGCGTACGCGCAGACGGGCGTCGACTACCTCGCGGTAGGGGCCCTCACCCACTCCTCGCCGATCCTGGACATTGGCCTGGACCTGCGAGCGGCGGAGTAGGAACGGCATGCTCCTCACGATCGACGTGGGCAACACCCACACCGTCCTCGGCCTCTTCGACGGCGAGGACATCGTCGAGCACTGGCGCATCTCGACGGACGCCCGCCGCACGGCCGACGAACTGGCGGTCCTCCTCCAGGGCCTGATGGGCATGCACCCGCTCCTCGGCGACGAACTGGGCGACGGCATCGACGGAATCGCCATCTGCGCGACCGTCCCCTCGGTCCTCCACGAACTCCGCGAGGTGACCCGCCGCTACTACGGCGACGTCCCCGCCGTCCTCGTCGAACCGGGCGTGAAGACGGGCGTACCGATCCTCACGGACAACCCCAAGGAGGTCGGCGCCGACCGCATCATCAACGCGGTGGCGGCGGTCGACCTCTACGGCGGCCCCGCGATCGTCGTCGACTTCGGTACGGCGACGACGTTCGACGCGGTGAGCGCGCGCGGCGAGTACATCGGCGGTGTGATCGCCCCCGGCATCGAGATCTCGGTCGAGGCCCTGGGCGTCCGGGGCGCCCAGCTGCGCAAGATCGAGGTGGCTCGCCCCCGCAGCGTCATCGGCAAGAACACCGTCGAGGCCATGCAGTCCGGCATCATCTACGGCTTCGCGGGCCAGGTCGACGGCGTGGTCAACCGCATGGCCCGCGAACTGGCGGACGACCCCGACGACGTCACGGTCATCGCGACGGGCGGTCTGGCCCCCATGGTCCTGGGCGAATCCTCGGTCATCGACGAACACGAACCGTGGCTCACCCTGATCGGCCTGCGCCTGGTCTACGAACGCAACGTCTCCCGCATGTGACTCCGTCGGTTGGGCCGAGGCTGCCGACGCCGCCCCCTTGAGCCCCGCCCGGCGCCGATGCGGGCCCCACCAGGGGGCTCCGCCCCCTGGACCCCCGTCGGCCCTGAAGGGGCCTCGTCCTCAAACGCCGGACGGGCTGGATGGCGCGGACCGGCGTCGAGGAGGAGGCGTACCCCCACGGGCCGGTAGTCGCGTACGGCGGCA